>JABMQG010000056.1 GCA_013203365.1 Planctomycetota bacterium
AACGGGGTGTTATTCATCTTTAGGTTCCTTGCTTTCACCATGTGCTGTTCAGGTCCATACTGACGAATGTAGCGCCAGCAAGGCGAAAGCGCAAGCACTTTATCTTGGGTTTATTTCGGTAAGACGATCGAGAAATCGCTCAAGCTCGACACGCCGATAACGGACAGATTTGCCCACCTGGGTGGCTCTCAGAAGCCCCTTCTTGCGGTAGTAGCGGAGAGTGCCGGCAGGATCCTCGATATCAATTTCGTCCAGACGAAGGTAGCGAACTGCTTCCCCTTCCGTTAGCAACTGCGGACACGGCTCTGGCGGATTGCCAGGCAGGACTGGGACACCGGACCAAATACTTTCTGAGGGCACCACGTTCATTGGAAATGCTCGCTGGCAGAATGCCATATCTTCACATCTTGTAACTCACTCCGATTCATCGATTTCATCCGCACTTGGTGTAGCCGCAATTGGCGCAGACCAAGCAGCCAGCCTCTTTCCGAAGCGACTGGCCGCATTCTGGACAGGGATTCAGGATAGCGCCCTCCGGGACATCGTCGTGTGCGCCCATGGCTTCTTGAATGGCCCGAGCAATCGCGTCGGGGCAAGACAGGACAACGATGTCTTTATTGTCCTTTCGGGCAACGCAGGTCGACAGACAGCGAATGCCCTTGAGCTGCTCGATGAGCACCGCGGGATCGACGCCGCATCGGAGGGCTGCAGAGACGGCCCGGCAGGTTGCTTCGCTCTGCGATGGGCACCCACCCACCTTCCCGAGCACCGCGAATACTTCGGCCAGTCCCTTGTCATCGCGGTTCACGGTGGTGAAGATCGTTCCGCAGCCGACGCGGGCTTTGAACGTCTGCCCCGACGTAACGCAGCTGCGAGGTCTGGGTGTCGTGCCATTTGGTGTGGCCGGTTTCTTCGAGTTGTTTGCAGCAGAAAACGTCTGGCCTTGACGTGACCCATCAACATAGACCGTTGTGCCCTTGCAGTGAAGTCTGTACGCCAGCCGTAAGACTTCGTCTACGTCCTCGATGGTCGCGTTCGCAGGAAGGTTGACCGTCTTTGAAACGGCGTTATCAACGTGCTTCTGAAAGGCTGCTTGCATTCGAACGTGCCATTCGGGGGCGATCTCGTGGGCTGTAACCAGCGATCCGGCAAGCCGCTTGGGAATAGCCGAGATTTGCATAGCCGGGGTATCCTTAAGAAGTGCTTCACGGACACCATCGGTCATCCAACCGTCACGACGGCCGATTCGCTCAAGCAGCGGGTGAACCTCGGTGAATTCCTGACCGTCAAGTGCACGCCGGCGATAGGCGAGTCTATAGATAGGCTCAATACCACTGCTGCACATGGAAATGATGCTGATGCTGCCGGTGGGTGCGATGGTTGTGACGGCGGCATTTCGCATGGGCCGGTCATGTCGCGTGCACCATGTGCTCGCTTCCCAGTTTGGAAAGGTTCCTCTTTCCCCGGCCAGTTTCTCACTTGCACGGTGTGCGCGCCGCTGAATGAA
This sequence comes from Planctomycetota bacterium, assembly GCA_013203365.1. GTDB lineage: Bacteria > Planctomycetota > Phycisphaerae > SM23-33 > FEN-1343 > JABMQG01. The sequence continues at coordinate 1,508 of JABMQG010000056.1, forward strand.
GCGACTGAGCTTGCCGGAAAAACGGACTGCTTCTTCACTGTCATACCGCAGCCCCAGTAGAGCCAAAGCATCGGCGAGGCCCATGACACCGAGGCCGATCTTACGATTGCCAAGAGACTGAGTTCGAATCTTCTCGGTCGGGAAATAGTTCGCATCGACAACGTTATCCAGGAACCGTACGGCTAATCGCACGGTTTTGCCCAACGTTCGCCAGTCCATGCCCATGTCGCCCGGACGGACAAACCTGGCAACGTTGATCGAGCCGAGATTGCAGGATTCGTGTGTCAGCAATGGCTGCTCACCGCAAGGGTTGGTTGCCTCGATCCGGCCAAGATTAGGCGTGGGGTTGTCCCTGTTGACAGTGTCGATAAAGCAAATTCCCGGCTCACCGCTGGCGTGTGCCCCACGGACGATCATGTACCAAATCTCCCCAATTGTGTAACAGGGAAAGCTCACGTGGCCGATCGGAATCAAGTCCTCAATCGTATAGGTGGCGAGATCAATGTCCCGTGGGATCAGGTATCGCCGGCCGGTGCGTGGGTTGATCACCATGTGCGGCTCGTTCGGACGATCATCCAAGGCCCGCATGAATTCGTCCGTCACCTTCACGGAAAGGTTGAAGTTCTCAAAAGCCCCCGCCTCCTTTTTTGCTGTGATGAACTTCAGGATGTCGGGATGTTCGACGGACATCATGGCCATGTTGGCGCCGCGACGGAATGCCCCTTGTTGGATCGCATGCGTGGCTTCGGCGAAGACGCGCATAAAGCTGATGGGGCCGCTGGTTCGACCCCCGCTTGATCTGACGATATCGCCGGTTGGACGAAGCGAATCGAACGAGAATCCCGTTCCGCCGCCGGCTTTCTGAACCTGGGCGGTTTCCTTTATGGCATCGAATATCCCGTCGATGCTGTCCGGGACGGACAGAACGAAACAGGCACTAAGCATGCCGTCCCGTCGGCCCGCGTTCATCAGCGTCGGGCTGTTTGGCAAGAATATCCCACGTTTCATCAGGGTACAGAATTCCTTGGCGACGGCTTCGGATTCTGCGGGTGTAGCGCCGTAGTTGGTTTCGGCAGCGGCGATAGCCTTTGCCACACGGGTGAACATCTTCTGGGGTGTTTCCACGACCCGGCTCTGAGAATCCTTCCCCAAGTACCGTTGGAGCAGGAGCTCACTGCGAAGGCTCGGTCTCGCGGCAGGTGTCCGGTGTATGTCGGATGATCGCTTTTCCATTTTGAGATCCTTTCACTGCTGTCCGGAAGTCGATTGATCTTCGGACTCTGGCAGCTTTGCTTTCTTGTTTGCTGCTTGGAACCCGTCCTGATTGCGGGAGTGCAAAGGGCAGCCGGGATGGCAATATGGAGTGACGGCTGGCTCTTCGCAGCCACAGGCTCGATAGTCCTTGGAGTAGGCGGAATCAGTCTGCTCGGCGATTTCAGCTTCGGTGATGATCTGCTTGTCACCCTTGGGATTGTTCTTGGGCGCCCATGTGTTGAGTGCAGCGAGGGCGGCGTCTTGCGGCAGGCCCGCTTTCTTGAGATGCAGCGCCAGGCGAAAGCACGCTACACGTTGGTACTCGCTGACGCCCTCGGCGAGCATCTTCTGGGCACAGGGAGGCAGACCAAAGGATGGACTGATATCGGAAGATTCGGCTGACGCTGTCGGCGCAGTGGGAGCCGTCGCGGCGAGCTCATTGATCTCGATGATCTCGTCGAGGACCGATTCCGGCACTCGCTGAATGCTCTCCAGGAAATCCCACTGGTTCGGGTATGGTCGAAAGCCGTTATCGGGATTAACGAAGACTGTTCGGCCTCTCGGGACGAGGCAGCCGAACAACGGGGTGTTGATGAAGTTGCCGTAGCTGGCGTTGCCGTTGAGCCTGTCTTGCTTGGGGAATATCTCCGTAGAGGGTTTGCCGATATCGTCGAGGATCGCCGTGACGACCAGTCTCGCCTTGATGGCCGGGACGCCAGGCAGTTCCGTGAATATCCAGGCGTGCCATCCCTTGCGCTTGGACCGCTCGACGTAGGCCTTGATGCCGTACTGCCCGGCCTGGCGGACGAATTCCAACGGTGGGAAGGTGTCCTCATCGTCGAAGTCCGCCGCCACTGCGCGGGTCTGGTCGCCTACGAGGAGATAGACCCCGTACGACTGGCGCCCCTGGAGGTGGCGAAGGACAACCTCGTAAGGGACCGGCTGTTTTACTTGGCGGACTTGGCCGGTTCGCGGATCATAGGTGCCGTAAACGTGCTCCAGGCCAGTGAAGCAGGCTTGAAACAGGGATATCTTGTCGTGTGTCGTTCTTCTTACTTGTGAATCTGCCATATCCTGGACTCCTTGAGGAAGCGGTCGAGCCTCCTCAAAGAGAGTGCGGCAGATTCAAGGCGTGCGTTTCAGGTAGACAGATCGAGCGGTTGGAACTGGCCGTTAGTAGCCAGCTCGATAGTCAGAAGTTCGGGAACGGAATCGGCGAGCTGGTCCGGTGTACAGTTCTGAAGTTGACCGGACAGCCACTTACCGCAACGTTCAATCAATGCGGCGGCCAGAGCGCACTTGGTGTGCCAATCGGCGGGATCGAGGTGGCGAGCGATCACCCATCGCGTGTACATATCTCGCCGGCGAGTCTTGATAAGGTCAGCCAGCCTGGTCAGGACCACTTCCATACCCGGCTGGGAAGGATCCTCGGCATCCTGGACGGCTGCGTAATAGCCGTCGGAGTAGGTGCCTTGGTAGGCCTGTTCCAACAGTGCGACCGCCTCATCGAGCGATTGGGACGGTGAAAGTGTCCGGCTGCATAGAAAGGCGCTCTCGTGGAGGTGTCGCAGGAATTCCGCAATCGTCCTATGGAACCGATCGTGAGAATAGCCGGCTGCGTCATCACAGGGGAATCGCTCAAGGGCGATGTCGATCGGCCGGTCAATCATCGCCGCTATATGATCTTCATCCAGCAGTTCCACCAGCCGGCGGATGATCGTGGCCGCATTAGTCTGCGTTGGATCAGAACGTGTCATAGCCGTACACCTCGCCATCATCGCCCTCGCCGACAGTTCCGTCGCTGGCGACTTGCGCTCGCAACGACGCCATCTGCTCAGGAGTGCACCATTCCTGCTGCGGATGCCCTTGTGACAGGGGCTCGGCCCATTGCTCACCGCGCATGCGCACGGCCCGCTGTACCTCTTTGACGGGTTTGCAATAGCGGGCGCGTGACTGGGCGATGATCCTCTCCCGGCAATGATTATCGGGGATCTCCAGCGGATAGTGCGTTTTTACGCGCACGACTTGATTGTCTATGCGTGCAATGGCTCGCCCAATCTCCAGCGTGATGAGATCCTCGATTTCGACCTTGTCCTGAAGATCCTTGCGGAGATAGCGGGCGTCCTTGGTATCGACGTTGAAGATGACGGTCGAGCCCACACTCAGCAGTGCGTCGGCCTGGCGGGTGCCGAACTGGCTGAGGTACTGGTGGGCCAGTGTCAGCGAGACGTTGAACTTTCGTGTCTCGGCGATCATGTCCTCGACGGCGTCGGTGAGGAACCGATGCGCCTCGTCGCAGTAGATATGAAACGGCAAGAATGCTTCAGTCGGCGAGCCCCGCCGTCCAAGGGCAGTTATATGCAACAGCGAGAGCAAGAAGCATCCGAGAATTTCCAGCACTTCCGGTCCGACATTCGAAATATCAACCAGCAGTATCTTTCCGGTGTCCATGATATCGCGGAGATTAAAAAACGAGTCACTCTGCGAGAGCATCAGTGAAACGGTCTCTCCTGCCAGCAGCTTGCTGAGCTTGTGCTGGGGCGGGAACAGGTCGGCTGAGCTGTACCGACCAAAGTCTTCCCGCCAGAAGAGCTTGGCAACCTCATTGTCGAGCACCTTTAGCAGTTGTGCACGAAGTTGGTGGCTTTCGTCCGATTTTTGACGGAGAATGTTCGATACGTCCAGAAGGTTACTGTGGGGAAGATGAAGAAGGGCGAAAAAGGAGTGTCGTAGAAGGTGTTCCAGCCGGTCACCCCAGCCTGAGACGACGCTCTTGAAGGCTCGGACGAGTTCGTCGGCAATCCGGGCCTTACTCATGCCTTGTCCACAAGACAGAGGGTTCCAGATGGGAACCCAATCCGGATCGCTTGGCTCGATGTAGATTACGCGGTCGGCGTGCTCGGGCGGGATGAGGCACAGCAGCCTTTGGACGAGCCTGCCATGCGGGTCCAGCACGGCAACGCCGTGACCCTTGCGGATGTCATTCAGTACCATGTACTCGATTGTCGATGACTTGCCCTTGCCGGGCTTGCCGATCAGGTGCACGTGCTTGGTCCGCATGTCGTCGGGAATGCACACGGGCAGATTAATGCCGGCGTAGAGACTGGTGCCGATCGATGTGCCTGAAGCGAGCGTGTCTCCGGGCGGAAGGGTTTCCAGAGAGGGCATGAGTACTTGGACATGTTCCGTGATCTCCGGCGGTGGGATATGTACCAGGCTTGTCAACTCCCACGAGTTGAGTAGGAAGCCCGGCCGATACGTTACCGCGGCGGTGAACATCTGGCGGATCTGCTCGGGGGACAACCGTTGGGCGTATTCGGCTTCGGTGATGAGGTTCAGCGGCCGACCGCCATGCTGAAAGAGGCTCCCCATCACCGCCAGCGATCGTATCAGGTCGTCCGCATGCTCGTCGGCATCGACAAGCCCGATACGAACGGCGGCGGCGAAGAAAGGCTTGTCGTTGTGAGCCTTGGTCTCCACGTTGAGCGACATCTGGCGAAGATCGCTCGACGGGGCCTGCTGGGCGTAGCGAGCGGGTGTTGTGATTCCCCCAATCAGCTTGATCGAGTATTCCAAATCCAGCAAGGTCTGGACATTTTGATGCCAGTTATTTTGCGGCCAGACCGGGATAAAGGCTACCTGGTAGAAACCAATCCCTGGCAGGGGAATCTCCGCCAGCGAGGTCAACAGCGTCGCATACGGCGAGCGTTGCAGTTCCTCCGGATTTGTCAGAAGGTGGGAGTACGGAGGGGATGGATAGAAGTCGCAGAAGATGGCCTCGCCCCAGACCTCCGATGTGATGCTCCGCAGCGAATCGGCCCTGGCGAGTGTAAGCTCACACAGCTCGAACTGGCCGGAGAACGCCGTACGAACCACCGCCAGGTCGTCCTGGTGGCAGAGAATCTGGAGCTTGATATGCTCGCGGTTCCCGATGATCTCCAACGCGATCCGATGCCGGACGCTGGAAAGCTGCTTGAGGAAAAGCTCGGATCGGTTCCATTCGCACCTTTGCTCGGGCGATATCCAGACCTGCAGCCTCACCAATTGCTCTTCGGGTAAGGGCGCCTCGATTGTCCAGTGGCTCAGGCCGTCGCCGGTGACAATGTCCTGTGTACCCAGGATAGGCTGATAGACAGGCTCCAATGCCACCGGCTGCGATGACATCTCCGGCCGGCAGCCCTTGGAAACCTCCAGACGCACGATCTCCCGAGCTTTGGCGGCCAGCATGTGTGGCCGCGCACGCGCCAGGAGTGCTTTTTCCATAGATTCCGTCATTTTTAGACACCAGTACCGTCCCATGGGTGTTGCGGCGATATGGGTGGGACAATTTCACGGAGCGAGACGGTCTGCCCTCAAGACGAGGCCGGAAACATCGCTTTGACCCGGACAAACAATAGGCTGGAACCATGAACACTCACATCCGACCAATCCGGCTCAAGTGTTGCATTAGACGCGGATGTTCCTGGAGGACCTTCGGCAGGTTGGCCCTCACGCGTACGGCGTTACCCTCGGTGATCTCGGAAGGAAGGAGATGGCCGTACTTTTCAAGGTACTCATCACATGCGGAAAACTGCTCGTCGATCGAGAGACCATTCCAATAGAAGCTCACCATGGCCAGTATCTCGTTGTCGGCGTACTGCTCGGCCATGGTGCGGGCGAACTTCTTGAGCACGGCGTAAAGACCGCCTTCGTTGCCCGTCCGAGCCATCTCGAAGGCGGTCTTCTCTCCGCCGAGCCCGTATGCTCTGGTAAGGATTTGACAGCAGCGCCCCCAATCAAAGCTCGGTGTCATCGGGCACTCCTGTCGCAATCGAAGCAGCCGGACGTCCGTGTGGCGCAAGAAGCGGATCAGACAGTCGCAAAACCGATTCCAGTTCTCGGTCCGTGCAGACTGCGGGCAGAAACTGTTGATCGCATCATCGGCGCGTCTGTCGGTCTGGTCGACTGTTTTCGCCGGATGGATCCCGTCCAGGAGTCGGTCGAGTTTGCTCGCCATGGGTCTCTGCTCCTACAGCCGCCGGAAGATGGACGAGGTCCGTCGCAAGGCTTCGATGTAGGAGCGGATCAACTCCTGGTAGTTCTGGGCGTACCGCTCCGGCTGGTCTGACCGGATGGAGGAGGCGAGGTTGCCCCCGCACCGGGCGATGAACTGGCGGATGATTTCCACCTTGTCTTCCCATGCGTTTGGGGCAACATGGCGGTCGAATACATCGCGGATGTACCGTTCGACGCACTCGGTCTTCAGCGCCTCTGCGATCGTGTCCAGCACTACTCGCATTCCGCCGTTGATCCCGTCGTGGGCGTCGTTGAAGGCGGTGACGATGTCGCCTTCTCTGCGACGATACTCGCTTTCAAGCATCTCCTTGGCTCGCCCGGCCGCCTGCGGACGCGTCAGCATGCCTCCGCCGGAAACGCACTGGGCAAAGTGGTAGTTGTAGTAGTCCGCGATGATGTCGCTGAATTCGTCGAAGTTATCGACGGTGTTGCGCTGCAGCGGATATCGCATGCGGGCCTCATCGTGGACGAGACCGACCCGATGGGCGATCTCACGCTCATCCAGGGCTGTAAGTATGGTGTCGATCATTGGCATGTTGCTGCCTCCTTTGGCTATTCTCTTGTCAGAAGGTCCGAAGTAGTTCTTTGACGCGGTCCAAGGACCGCACATACGTCTGGATAATGTCCTGGTAATGGCGGGCGAACCGCTGTGGCGGCTGGGATCGTATCTCGGGCGGAAGCTGCGGACCGATCCGCTTGAGAAAGACATCCATGAATGCCACGCTCGCATCCCAGTCCAGCGGGTCGATGGCCTCCTTGAGCACCCGGTTGACGTGCTTGGCTTGCTGCTCGGTCTTAAATTGCTCCGTCATTACGTTGAGCACGAGCCGCACTCCGCCGTTGGTCCCGTGACGGGCCTCGGCCAGTGCTGCGTCCGCTCCGCCTTGATCTCTAAAGGCGCGTTCCAGCAAGGAATAGGCTTCCGCAGCTACAGCTTGACTATCCGTTGACGCGACCGCCGCATCAGTGTGTCTCAACAGGGCGAGATAGAATCCCGCGATTGTGTCGTGAAAGATTTCGTGCGATTCGATGGTCACTTCCGGCATGACGTAGGTTGCCCTGGCCGTATCGATGGGAAGGCCAATCTTCTCAGCCAGGGTTTCGGTACTGATCTGGCCTACGACGATATCGACGGCGGCAGTGGCGGCGGACGGCGATGAAGCGGCCGCCTCGACATTGCTGTCCAACTTTTCAGTCAGACCTACGACCCTCCCGAGGGCGGCATCCAACAGGTGCTGAACGTCCTCGTGATCATTGCGATCGGCGAATCGACACAGTTGGAGACATTTGTCCATTGGCAGCAGCGGGAAGGTCATCTTCAGCCGACGCGTCGCTGGCGGAAGTGACCGGACGAGTTGAAGTAGTTTCCGGCCAAACCCATCGGGATATCGTTCCTGGCGGACCTGGTAGTGAACCCTGGCAAGCAGGAGCTTCTTGGCATCGGCGTCGGAGCCTGAAAGAAGTTGGGTTTCAAGGACCCGCCAGAATCGCTGCTCGTTGCCCTCGGCCAGGAATCTTACCGCCCGCTCGATGGGTGTTCCTTGATGGTCGGGAATCTCTTCCAGTTCGAAGAAACCGCTGCGCAGGGCTCCGAGCACCACGACCTCGTCGCAGAAACACACTCGAACCAGTTCGTAGACATCCCCAACGGCAATGGTTCGTATCTTGCCCTTTGCGTCGATTATCGCCGCCTCGGTTCTCTCCTTTTCCTCGGGCGAGAGGACCTGTAGCGAGCTGTCGGCATCCACGGACGGGTAGATGAACATTCCGGCATCCGGATCATGGACGACGGCAGCCAACTTTGCCGGGATACTCCTGACAGGCCGGATGTCGCCGTCACTTGAGGCAACGTGTCCCGTGGCGACGACGTCCTGGCCCAACGGCATCTTCAATTCCGCCGACAACAGGGCCAGCAACACGGCAGTGTCGGCCGAGTAACCCGAGATGCTCAAGCCCACATCGGACGCCGAAGCGGCACCGAGGTTGACTATCGACAACTCAAAGCCGCAGTGTTTCAAACCCAATTGCTGTGCGATGCCGTCGACCACGGGGAGCATGGTTTGGTGAAAGTGATCGACGACTTCTGCCCCAAAGACAACCGGCCCGGTAAAGGTAAGGCGTTTCCCGCCTGATCTTCGGCGCAGCTTCGCGGTCACCGTGGTCACGATAGCCTTTGCAGACCGGCCTTGGCCGAAGACCAGGACCGTCTTGGCTCTGCCTGTTGTCGTCGGCTTGCTCTGCATTATTCCTTGCTTTCCAAAGTATTGAGTTCGATTTCCAGTGAACCGGCCTCCACACCGGGGTAGATACGCAGAGTCAAGGCGCCCTCCAGCAGTGAGATCTCCCGCACCGGACGCTGCTTCACTTGATCCGTATCGGCCGCCATTCTCAACGGCTCGCCAGGAAACGCCTTTGCCCACAACAGATCCTGCGAGGTCAGATGCCCTTGCCAAAGCACACGCCCCGTGTCGAGGCTGAGCCGATACGCCCCCTGTGTGATGTCCCCGACGGATTGCACCCCTGACAGCAATTCGAAGGAGCAAGCAGCAACAAGAACCCCATCCCGCTCGACAAGTGCTTGCACAGACGACGGCCGATCGAAGGCCTTGCACAGC
>JABMQG010000553.1 GCA_013203365.1 Planctomycetota bacterium
CCTTTTGCCACGGCGCGCTGAACTGCAGGATCTGCAGTTCGGCGGTGCTGTCAGCCGCCGATTGGGGCAGTTGTTCGCCGATGCCCTTTGCGGCCGCGTTCTCCGGCCCGGCGAGATTCATCCACAGTGCAAAAAGTCCGCCTTCCAGCAGCATTATCACCGCCAGTATCAGAAGGGACTTCAAGGGCAGGCTTTTCTTATTGGGTTGAGTGGTTTGTTCGGGCATGAAACCTCCTTATGGTTTATTCAAGTCGGATGGGTTGCCTTGGAATTCCTGGACCAGTGCCTCGGTCATTATGATTTCGACCCGATCGTTACACATTTGATCGATTTTCTCATAAGCAGGCGACATCACGGGCTCGTTGTACCCCAGACCCGAGATGCTTACGCGTTTAGTGTCTATACGTCCGTGATCTTCCGTCGGGTCTACAAGCCAATCCCTCACGGCCCGGGCCCGCGCTATCGACAGTTCCATGTGGTCATCGAACGGCGAATCCGCGGGCAGGATCGCCTTGGACGAATGGCCTCTGACGTCGATTTTAAGAGTGTATCCCCGTATCTTGTCGGCAATCTCCATCAACTGCGCCTTCGCCTCGACCGACAGGTCGGCCCGACCTTCCTGGAACTCAATGAGCCCGCCAACGGCATATTCCTGGCCCTGACGAATAGTCCTGACGGTGGGTCTTTTATGAGGTTGGCCCTTTACTTTGGACTCACCAGCGTTCATGCGGACATTCTCGCCTGCGGTGGCGAGTTTCTTGATCGCGGCGCTGATGTCCGGCGGCAGGTTGGTCGGCGCTCGCCCCACGCCGCCGCGGTAGCCGAAGACCTCCTGAATGCTCTGCACAACCTGCTGGTAGCGGCTGTCGTCCTGCCTAATCTCGCTCATGGCGACGAGCATGATGAAGAAACACAACAGCAGCGACATCATATCGCCGTAAGTCAATACCCAGAGCGGTGCGCCTTCTTCCTGTTTTTTTTGTCTTCTTGCCATCGGGCTGATCCGTAGCAGTCATTAGTTCCCAGAAGCCGTTGCACCGGCCTCGTCGGCTTCGTCGGTCTGGCTCCGTTTCTCAGCGGCGGCCCTGTCGCTGGGAGATAGGAAAGTTTTCAATTTCTGTTCGACTATTCGCGGGTTGTCGCCGCTCTGTATGCTCATAATACCTTTTATAACGATGGTTTTAAGTAGTTGCTCCTCTTCGCTTCGCAGCGCCAGTTTGTCGGCGAGCGGCCCGGCAAACAAATTGGAGATGATCGCTCCGTACAAGGTAGTCAGAATCGCCACGGCCATTCCCGGACCGATTTTGCTTGGATCGTCCATCTGTTGGAGCATGAGGACCAGTCCAAACAGCGTCCCGATCATTCCGTAGGCCGGGCCGTACTTGCTAATAGCATCCAGGAGCTTCTTGCCATTGGCGTGGCGGTCGGCGATGGAGTCCAGCTCGTCGGTCATAATCTGCTCGATCAGCACCGGATCGATGCCATCGACGGCCATCCGAATACCCTTGACCACGAACTCGTTGTCCATATCCTTTGTCATGTTCTCCAGGCTCAGGATGCCGTCCCGCCGGGCGACCTCCGCGTACGAGACCATCTCGGCGATCAATTGTGCCGAATCGCTCGACTTGTTGAAGAACGCCTTTTTGCTGACCTTGATCAGGGAGACAACAGAGCGTATGGGGAAGCTGATGAGTACGGAGGCCGCCGCCCCGCCTAATACGATCGCCAGCGACGGGTAGTTGACGAAATAGGCAAGCTTTCCGCCGCTGAACACGGAGTAGATCAAAAGGGCTATGCCCATAATCAGCCCAATGATTGTCGCTATGTCCAAGGTTCTCTCCCTGCGTGCCAGTGGCGCCCTAGAGTGCCGCCTCCACACTGTAGTTATCGGTCATTCTTAACGTCCGCTTCATAATGTACCTGCCTGCGGCGAGAAACACCTCAGACGTCGGCCATACTCGATCGCCCTGCCGACTATCTCTTCTAAGGGCTCGCGGACCATGATCTTATCGCCCGTGGTCAGCGTAATGAGTGTGTCGGGTGTCTGTTCGACAAACTTGATAAGTTCGGCGTTTACCACGACTACCTGGTTATTCAGTCTCGTAACCGAGATCATTAAGGTGCGTCCATTCGGGCCTATCTGATCATCGACATCAATTCCGTCAGCAACTGGTTGGCCATCGTGATAACCCGCCCGGAGGCCGAGAAGCCGGTGCTGGCGATAATAAGGTTGATGAACTCGTTTGAGATATCGACGTTTGACGTTTCCACGGCCCCTCCGATTACTTCTCCGTTTCCTGCGGCCTTTGGCGCGCCTATCACCGCTTCTCCGCTGTTAGGCCCGGCAATGAAGGTGCTGTTTCCCAGATCGATCAGGCCCTCCGCGTTGGCAAACGAGGCCAGGGCGACCTGACCCAAGGTACGGGTCGTGCCGTTCGAGAAGGTTCCGATGATAGACCCGTCTCGGCCGATGGCAAAATCCTCCAGCGTGCCGGCAGCCATGCCGTCCTGGTTGGTGACTGCCAAGTAGTCATCCAGGCCGATCAGGCCCTGGATGTCTGTCATGTTCAGCGTGATCGACAGGGGCGTAACCGCCCCGGTGTTATCCCGATCGATCGCCAACGTGGTGTTCGTGCTGCTGAGGTATTGGCCGGCGGTATCGAACTGGATTATTCCCGAGCCAAGCACGGTGGACCCATCGGTATCGTCTGGGCTGTTGGCATAGAATCGCCAGGTGGAGCCCTGATTGCCGGCGGACTCGTAGACGTAGGTCAGGTTCAACTCCATGGGGCTGCCGAGCGAGTCGTAGACGGTCATCGACGTGAAGGTGCTTTCGCCGATGGCGTCTTGGTTTGCCGTGAACACCAATGGTCCCGGCACGAGTGGCGAGTCGGTCTGCAGCGCCCCGGCCCCTATTGCCAGTCCGTTTTCGGTCCCCACATTACCGGTGATTTCGATGGAGTATTCCCCGCCGCCGAGGTCTGTGATAGCCCCGCCGCCGGGATAGTCAAGGGTCAAATCGGTATTGATACCGAAGCCGCCGACGAGGAAATCGATCAGATCCTGCACGGTGGAAGTGGCCGTCACGTCCAAGGCCCTTTCCCCTTGCAGGCGTTCGCCTCGCATCCCATTGAAAGTGAGCGTCGTGCCGTCGAAGAATGCCTGGCTGCCGTCGTCTTGCAGGTCTGCCAGCAGTGTGGTGCCGTCGACAGCCCCGCCGCCGGAGTTTGTCAGGGCCTGTGACTGCAGGATCGTGCCGGCAGTGCCGAATTCGCCGTCGGCATTGAGGACCCCCTTCATATCCACGTTGCTGGTGGCCCTGGCGATGGTCAGCTGCCCTGTTGGAACCCGGAGTTCTTGCAGCTGTCCCTCGATGATATTGAAGTTTTCGTCGATGCCGTATCCCATGAGGTGCCGACCTTCTGGGGTAATAAGGTCCTTGGCGGAGTTGAGTTCGAAGTGTCCGTACCTGGTATAGTATCGATCGGAGTCCTCGACGATGAACATACCATCACCCTGGATGGCGAGGTCCTTGTTGAAACCGGTCGGCCTGATGTTGCCATCGGCGAAGTTTCGCTGGACCGAGCCGAGCAAAGTGCCCAGGCCCTTCTGCACCGGGTTGCTGCCGCCGAACGTTGTCCCGGGTGGCGAGCCGAAACTGGAGGTTTCGCTGAACTGCGGCTGGAAGATCGCCCTGGCCGACTTGAAGGCGGTCGTATTCGCGTTGCTGATGTTGTTGCCAATGACGTCCAAGGCGACCTGGTTTACCGTCAGGCCGCTTAGCCCGGTATAAAGTGCTGTAGTTAGTGGCATCGAGATTCTCCTTCTATCTTGCTTTTGTTTTTTTTTGTCGTTTCGACAGTCTGGGCTTACCGGCCATCTTGATTCCCAATTTCGGGTGTTTCCGCCGGCCGATCCTTGGCTGTAGGCTACTGGCCGGTCTCAGCCGCCACCACGTGGGTGACGTCATCGATGTTGACTTCACTGCCGTTGGCCAGCTCCAGCATGACGTCGCCATTGGTAACCCGCACACCGGCGACAATTCCGCTGACCATTTCCAGGCTGCCCGTCATGCCTGCGACAGCCTTGCCGATCAAGCCGGCGGCGGCGGCCAGGTTGCCTTGAAGGACCAGGCTCTGCAGCGTCTCATTGAGCTGGGTGCTCATCTCCATTTCCCTAATGCTGCTGATCTGATTGAGCAGGTCCTGGTTCTTGACCGGTTCGAACGGATCCTGGTTGGTCAACTCTGTGATCAACAGGTTGAGGAAATCATCCGTTGACAATTCCGCCATGTTCTTTGTCGTCAAGCCGCCGACTGATGTCGTGGCCGAAGTGAGGGCTGCGGTGTCCATTTTCATTCCTTCATAATGTCTATGCCATCAGGTTAATTTCTTCTTCCACTTGTTCAGCGAACGACCGGTCCTGGCTGAAGGGGCCCTGTTGAGCCTGGCCTTCCCGCCGGCCCTGCCCACCGCCCTGTTGTTCTGTCTGCTTGTATGGGAGCTCGGCGGGCGTTTCGACTACGATTTCCAGTTGTTGGGTATTCATGCCAAGTGCCAGGAGGTTCTGTGTGAGTCGGCCGCTATGTGCTTGGAGCAACTGGCGCACGGCTTCAGTCTCGACGACCATCTGCACCCGCACGACATTGTTAGAGGTGTGCATCATGACCTCAACAGTGCCTAACTGAGGCGGCGAGAGGCGAATTCTCGCGCTGCCGGCCTGTGCGAAGGCGTCCAGGCGTTGCCATCGTACGGTTTTTATGGCCAACTCCTGCAGATCCGGCACCGGCAGTTCCCCGCCACTTTGCTGCGTCGGCGTCTGGGCTCGGGGCTGCGGTGCTTCGGTTTGACTGGCCCGCTCGGTCGGGGTATGGGCAACACCGGTGAGAGACTGCGGCGTGTTCTGTTCAGCCGTGGCGGACGGAGCCTCACCATCGTCGCCAGAGGGGGCCTTGGCGATGACGGCGGACGGGGCCTCACCATCGTCGCCAGAGGGGGCCTTGGCGATGACGGCGGACGGTTCTTCACCG
>JABMQG010000554.1 GCA_013203365.1 Planctomycetota bacterium
CAGGTACTATGGGATGTTCCGAGTCCCTGCCGCCCATCCCGCCGCACTTCGTTGCCTTTGCTTGGCGGTACCACGCCTGCTGCGCTGTCTTTCGTGTCCGGCCTTTCGCCGCTCCCACCGCTCCGCGCCGCCCGAGCGGTTGGCCTGGGGTTTGCTGTGCCGGTTGCCCCATTCCGGCCTTGAACGTGGAGACGACAGGGCTTCCCAGGTTCCTGGGGAACCCCGATGTGGACATGCCCTGCTCTCCGACCCCGGCGGGACCGGCCAGACCAGGCCATTTCAGCCCAACCGATGTTGCCTTCCGCTCTCACAACGGCGTCGGCTCCCGCGATGATAAAATTCTTTCGAAGCTCAATCACACGGCCTACCCACTCGCTGTCTACGCTTCGCAGCCGGGATTGCTCCCGGACCACGCAAGACTCGCTTCCGGCTGTTGGCCAACTTTGCCGGGCGGGATTGGTTACCCGCTGGGTTCCACTGCAAGGTTTAGCCTCTCATGACGCACCTCCTTGCCCAGACTTTACCTGGCGCACTGGGAGGTGCTTTTCTTGCCAGAAAAACGGGCATGTTGCCCAACGGGGTGATCTTCACGCGGCCGTGGGGCTTGGTGATTGGAATGTGTTTTCTCGTCAGATGCCGCTGGGTAACCAACCATGGCGGTTTGGGAGCGTCCGCGGGCAGCGTGTGGCTGTCTGGAGCCATAAAATGGCTCGTCGAATGGCGAGGGCGGCCCTTCTGGGGCGCTGGCGGCCATACTTGAGCAGCTTCCGCATATTCTGCAGCGTCGCGATCAACAGGTTCTGCACTTTCACCCGCCATAGACGACGCCAGCAGGATCGTTTGAAGCCATGGTGCGTCGCCGCGTCGCCGAAGGAACCCTCGATCACTGACTTCCGCCGGCTCATCAGGTGGCGTCGTCGATGCTGGCCCAGGCAGTCATCCGCCCAGTCGATCGCATCTTGCCCGGCGATGCGGCAGAGGCTCTTGCCTCGCTTGCCGACCTTGCCGCCAAAGCACGCTTCCCGCTGGGAGAAGGCCCGACAGGTCGAACTGTCGGCCCGATAGGCGGTTTGCCCTCGCGTGTTGGGCTGTTTGGACCGACGCTTCAAAATGACGCCGGCGGGACAGACATACTGGTCCGCCTCGGCGTCATACGTGAACGTCGACTTCGGATAAGCGTTCGTATTCGTCACGCGGGGATGCCGATGCGGAATGCATGGCTGCAGGTTCAGGTCGCGGAGATACTGATAGTTCTCCGCCGTCCCGTAGGCCTTGTCCGCCACCACGTGCGTCGGCGACAAGTCCGTGTTTGCCTCGTGCTGCTCAACCATCGTCTCGAGCGTCCGGCTCTCGCCCACCGACGCGTCCGTCGTCTCGCCGACGACCAGGCCGGCCTCCATGCACTGCATCAGGATCCGCGCGAAGAACTCTTCGAAGACGTCCAGACCCCACCGTCGACGGGTCTTGCGTGAGCCCGTCCAATGCGACGATTAGCTCGCAATCCGTAAGTTCTCAGCTACGCTCTCCGGGTTCCGGCACTACTTGATACCCTCGTGGTACTGCTGCAGGCTCCTGACGCCGCAACTACCCGCTCGGCGCGAGGCGATGCCCTCTGCGGTAGCCAAGGCGGCGGTTAGCGTGGTGATGTACGGCACGCCATACTTGACGGCCGTCTTGCGAATGTACGAATCATCCTGCGCCCCACGTCGGCCAACGGGAGTGTTTATGACAAGTTGTATCTCGTCGTTCATTATGCCGTCGACGATATTCGGCCGGCCCTCGTGGAACTTGAGGATCACCTCGGCGGCAATACCATTTTCTGCGAGGAACCTCTGCGTGCCTTCCGTGGCCTTGATCTTGAAACCGAGCTGCTGGAACTTCTCGGCCACCTCCAGCACAGCCGCGCGGTCCTTGCCTGCGACCGAGATCAGAACCGCCCCCTCGGTTGGCAGGGTCTGCTTGGCGGCTTCCTGCGCCTTGTAGAAAGCCATGCCGAAGGTATCTGCCATTCCGAGTACCTCGCCGGTGGATCGCATCTCAGGCCCCAGCACGGGATCCACCTCTGGGAACATCGGGAACGGGAAAACCGCTTCCTTGACGCCGAAGTGAGGTATGTGCCTGTGCTTGAGCCCGAGCTGTGAGAGCTTCTGCCCCAGCATCACTTGTGTGGCGATCCGTGCCATGGGAATCGCGCAGACCTTCGAGACCAACGGCACCGTCCGAGATGCCCGGGGATTGGCCTCCAGTACGTATACCTTGTCGTTGGCGATTGCGTATTGCATGTTCATCAGCCCGACAACGCTCATTTCCCTGGCGATTTTACGGGTATACTTGGCGATGGTCTCCAGGTGATTGGGCGAAATCTTGATCGACGGGATGACGCAGGCTGAGTCGCCGGAATGCACTCCAGCTAGCTCGATGTGCTCCATTATCGCGGGGATGAACACGTCGGTCCCGTCGGATATCGCGTCGGCCTCGACCTCAGTGGCGTTTTCGAGGAACTTGTCGATAAGAATCGGCCGGTCCGGTGTTACTCCGACGGCCGCGGCTATGTACTCCCGCAGCATAGCCTCATCATGGATGACCTCCATCCCCCGCCCGCCCAGCACGAACGAGGGACGCAGCATCAACGGATAGCCGATCAGCTCGGCAGCCGCCAGGGCGCCGTTCAGGTCGCTGGCTGTGTTTGCCTCTGGCATCGGAATGTCAAGCTTATCCATCATCTTGCGAAACAGGTCGCGGTCTTCGGCCATTTCGATCGTCGCGGGGGTGGTGCCGAGAATCTTCACCCCGGCCCGTTCCAACTCGGCGGCAATGTTCAGGGGAGTCTGTCCACCAAACTGAACGATCACACCGTCCGGCTTCTCCTTTTCGTAAATGCTCAGCACGTCTTCGACGGTCAACGGCTCGAAGTAGAGCTTGTCGGAGGTGTCGTAGTCGGTGGAGACGGTTTCTGGG
>JABMQG010000057.1 GCA_013203365.1 Planctomycetota bacterium
AGCACGTCGTTGGTCGGGTTCATCAGCCGGGAGTAGATATTGCCGAACTCTTTCAGCGCGAACAGGTTTGCCGCGTGATCGGTATCTTTGAACACGTAGCTGGTGGTTGCGTAGATGGGCACTGCCATCGCGGTCGTGGTCGGGTCCGGCTCCTGCCCGGCGTGCAGAGCCAATGTTCCCAGGCGATAGGCTTTCTTATTGTCGGTCATGATCTTTTCCTTTTCTGAAGCTTGGTAAATTCGCTCAATGTTACTCAGTCAGATAATCGAACAGTGGTGAGGTAAGGTATCGCTCGCCAGAATCCGGCAGGATGACGACGATGGTTTTGCCGGCGTTTTCAGGCCGAGCGGCGACAACGTCAGCCGCTTTCAAAGCCGCACCGGAGGAGATGCCCACAAAAAGCCCCTCTTCCTTTGCCGCGCGGCGGGCCCACAAGATGGCCTGCTCCTGGTCGACCTGGATAACCTCATCGACCGCATCCAGATCGAGCACCTTGGGTACGAAGCCTGCGCCGATGCCTTGGATCTTGTGAGGTCCGGGCTTCGCTTCCTCGCCGGTTCGCGTCTGTGAGAGAACCGGGCTTTGAACGGGTTCGACGGCGATGGCCCGGAAGGAGGTTTTTCGTTGCTTGATCACCTCCGCGACGCCGGTAATGGTTCCGCCAGTCCCGACCCCGGCGACAAGTATGTCTACCTCGCCATCAGTGTCGTTCCATATTTCCTCGGCCGTTGTCTTGCGGTGGATTTCCGGATTGGCCGGGTTGTTGAACTGCTGCGGCATGAAGCTGCCGGGTACTTCCAGCAAGAGCTGTTCGGCCCGCTCTATGGCGCCCGTCATGCCCTTGGCAGCGGGTGTCAGGACGATCTCGGCGCCCAAACACCGCAGAACCTTGCGGCGTTCGATGCTCATGGATTCCGGCATTGTCAGGATGCACTTATACCCTCTGGCCGCGCACACGAACGCCAGGGCGATGCCGGTGTTACCGCTGGTCGGCTCGATGATGGTTGTGCCGGATGCTACCTCGCCGGCGCGTTCGGCGGCATCGATCATTGCCACCCCTATCCGGTCCTTTATCGAAGCCAATGGGTTGAAACTCTCAAGCTTAGCCAGGACCACGGCTTTTGATTGGATCAGCCGGCGGACCCTCACCAGGGGGGTATTGCCGATTGTCTTTGTTATGTCGTCGAAGATGCGTGCCATCAGAGATCTCCCGTTTTGCAGGAAGGTTCACTTGGTATGCTTCAAACCATAGCACATTCCTGTAGTTTACAAAAGTGCCTCGGCGACCTTGAACCGCCCTTTGGGGTGCGGTTCAAGGGCCCATCGCCGAATCCCGAGCATTTTTCGGAGCTCTTTACCCGCTGAATCACATTTACAGCACCTGTGGCGGCAGGAGGATGGGCGACGGTATCGTCCTGCATGTAGCCCTTGTTAACACAAGCTGTTACGCGTAATCGTAACCCGGTTTGCTGATTTTTATTCAAATTTTTTTATCAAATAGATGCCACGTAACATCTTGACATCCTAGTAACGATAGTCTATTATTTTGATTAAGTCAATAGGCTATACGATCTTTTAACTAAAAATGAACGTCTCTCAAAAATGTCAGTATGCGTTACGAGCCGTCTTTGAGCTGGCCAAGCGGTATGGGGGCGGTCCGACTACGATCGACCAAATCGCCAAGGTGCAGGCCATTCCACCGAAGTTCCTGGAGTTGATCCTCGCGCAACTTCGCCAGGGAGGTTTTGTCGAGTCCCGCAGGGGTGTTCACGGCGGGTATCTGCTGACGGCGGCGCCGGCGAGACTGGCGGTCGGTGAGATAATCCGTTTCATCGACGGCCCGATAGCGCCGGTTCGTTGCGTCACCGATGCCAAGGGTCCGGACTGCCCACTCTATGGAAACTGCGCGTTCATGGGCATGTGGACCAGGGCGCGTGATGCCGTGGCAGGGGTTTACGACACCACGACTTTGCAAGATCTCATCGACCAACACCAGGCCACCACAAAGTACGTCGGCACCTACTGCATTTAGAGCACTTAACACTTGCCCGCAGACGGATCAGGACGGCAGTTCTTCCACATCTAATCAGCAATCAGCTTTCGGCCCATTCGGCCAGGCCTTCGGGGTCGATGATGGTGATTTGCGAGCCATTTACCTTGATGAGTCCGGAGGCCGTGAGCTTCTTGAAACTGCGGCTGAGCGTCTCGGCTACGGTGCCAATCTGGGCGGCAAGCTGGCGCTTGGTCTGGTTCAAGACGACTGTGTTTGTGCCGGGACTAGCGGGCAGCTCCAGCAGGATCTTCGCCAGCCTCGCGGGCACCTCCTTCAGCGACAGCTGTTCGATCAGTTCGTTGAATTGGCGCAGCTTGGCCGACATGCCTGCCAGCATGGCCAGGGCCAAGTCGGCGTTTTTCTCTATCAAGCTTTTCAGGGCCCTTCGGCTGACAACCAGCAGGGCGGCATCTGTGAGGACCTCGGCAAACGCGGGGTAACAGACGCCCGCCCACATAACCGCTTCACCGAACGTCTGGCCTGGGCCGTAAAGGTGCAGAATCTGCTCGTTGCCCTTGCCGGAGAGCTTGTAGAGCTTGACCTTTCCGGCAAGGATGACGTAGAAGCACTCGGCCTGCTGGGACGGAGAGAACACCTGCGAGCCGGCGGGGAAGTTTTCCGTCCGGCACGTGCCGAGCAGCTTCTCCAAACCGGCCTCGCCCAGGGCAGAGAACAACGGTACTTTCCGCACAGCTTCGGCAATTTGCGATGGCGTCAATCGACCCATGATGTAATTTTACCCGGTCTCGGTGCCACAGGTCCACCTGCCGCCGGCAACTGGGGCGGGCAGCTTGGCCGGCAGTCAGCTCAGGATCGCCTTGAGATCTTCTGCGGGGCTGGTGATGGGGGCAATGTTGAATTTCTCCACCAGCACGTTCAAGACCGCCGCCGTGACGAATGCCGGCAGTGACGGGCCCAGACGAATGTTTCTGATACCCAGGTGCAGCAGGGTCAGGAGGATCGCGACGGCCTTCTGCTCGTACCAGCTGAGTATGAGCGACAGCGGCAGGTCGTTGACCTGGCAGTCGAACGCCTCGGCGAGGGCGGTTGCAATCTTCACGGCCGAGTAGGCGTCGTTGCACTGGCCGATGTCAAGCAGTCGCGGGATTTCGCCGATCTGGCCGAATTCAAGCTTGTTGAACCGGTACTTGCCGCAAGCCAGCGTCAGGATGACGCAGTCATTCGGGACCTTTTGGGCCAGTTCGGTGTAGTAGTTCCTGCCGGGTTTTGCCCCGTCGCAGCCGCCAATGAGGAAAACATGTCTTATCGCCCCACTCTTGACGGCCTGGATGACTTTGTCGGCTACGGCCAGGACGGCATTGCGAGCGAAGCCGATGGTGATGGTTTTTTCCGGTGCGTCCTTAGCGAAACCCTCGGCAGCCAGGGCGGCCTTGATGACCGGCTCGAAATTTCGGTTCTCGATGTGCCTTACGTCCTTAAAGCCCACCAGGCCGGAGGTGAAGATGCGGTCATTGTAGTCGTCGCGAGGTTGCCTGATGCAGTTGGTCGTCATCAGGATCGCCCCTGGGAACTCGTCGAACTGTTTCTGCTGGTCCTGCCAGGCCCCGCCGTAGTTGCCCACGAGGTGCGGG
>JABMQG010000058.1 GCA_013203365.1 Planctomycetota bacterium
ACGTTGACATCTTCGACTGGGCCATCTTCCAGCCCATGTATGGGTTTGGGACTGGCGGCGAGCCGGTTCCAGAGCCGGTGACGTTGATACTGCTGGCGGCAGGCTCGGCTACGATGATCCTGCGAAGACGACGAAGCTAGATAGGTATAGATGATTAGCCAAGGTTGCGATCGGGTCGCTGAAAACGATCGTGGTCTTTGACTGGTCTTGAGGAATGATGATAGTTCTAAAGGGCGCCATGCCTTCAGCAAGCGGAGGGTGTAGATTTGCCTATCTGCTTTGCGTGAAGGCATGGCGCCTTATCTGTTATATCAATGGCGCTCGCTAGGGCATGTGGACAAACAGAGGGCCCGGATTTTGGCTTGCTTGAGTGTGCAGAGCGGTCATAGAATGCCCAAGCAATGGCTCCCGGCGGTCGTGAGCCAAGGTTCATCCGGGGAAACTCGGTATAAAACTGGCCGGTTGCGGCCTAGGATGGCCTAGTGAAGGAGATGGCTAAGATGGCTAAGAGTACGGCGAAGAAAACGGCCTTCGCACTGTTTTTCGGCAACCGCGAGTTCTTCCCGGCCTCGCTCCAAGCGGGCGCACGAAGAGAGATGAAGGACGTATTGGAAGGGCTGGGCCATAAGGTTCTGATGCTGGATGAGAAAGCCACTCGCCACGGCGCGGTGGAGACACCTGAGGAAGGGCGCATCTATGCCAGTTTCCTCAGGCAGCACGCCGGTGAGTTTGGCGGGGTAATCGTCTGTCTACCCAACTTCGGCGACGAGACAGGCGCGGTCTGTGCGCTCAAGGATGCAGGCGTGCCGATACTCATTCAGGCCTATCCTGATGATTTGGATAAAATGTCACCAGATCTTCGCCGCGACGCCTTTTGCGGTAAATTCTCGGTGATGAACATCTTCTATCAATACGGCATGAAGTTTACCGCACTGAAGCCCCATACGGTTTACCCTAAAGACGCCAGATTTGCCGAGAACGTCGATTACTTCGACCGCCTCTGTCGCGTGGTCAACGGCATGAGGGGTATGGTCGTCGGTTCGGTCGGCGCACGTACAACCGCATTCAAGACGGTTCGCATAGACGAGTTGGCTTTACAGCGGGCCGGGATCAACATGGAGACGATCGACCTTTCGCATGTTTTCGACCGCATGGAAAAGCTGGATGCCAAGGCCTGCCAGGAAAAGGCCAAGACTCTTGGAGACTATATCAGATGGGAGGGCGTTCCCGAAGATGCCAAGGACAAGGTTGTACGCCTGGGTGTTGTACTTGACGAACTTATCCACGAGTACGGCATGAATGCACTGGGTCTGCGTTGCTGGATCGAGCTGCAGCAGCAGTTGAGCATATGCCCATGCGTGGTCATGAGCGAGCTTAACAACCGCAGCATCCCGGCCGCCTGCGAGGTGGATATCGGCAATGCTATTACAATGTACGCCCTTCACCTGGCCTCCGGCGACGTAGCCGCGTGCATGGACTGGAACAACAACTACGGTGATGACGACAATAAATGCATTCTCTTCCACTGCGGCGCCGCGCCTCAGAGCATGCTCAGGGGCAAGGGTCATGTTGAATGCCACGCGATGTTGGCACGGGCCGTCGGCCCCGAGCACTCGTGGGGCTGCAATACCGAGCGATTCAAGCCGACGCCGTTCACCTACGGCAGCCTGACGACGGAAAACGGCAAACTGAAATTCTACCTCGGCCAAGGAAGGTACACCGATGACCCCATTGCTGATGACTTCTTCGGCTGTGCCGGCGTCGCTGCGATCGAGAACCTCCAAACCGTCCTTCAGACTGTCGGGCAGACCGGGCACAGGCATCACATGAGCATAACGCCAGGCCACGTGTTGGCCCCGATCAAGGAAGCATTCGAGAAGTATCTTGGCTTTGAGGTCAACGTGCCGTAGGGTTCGTGGCTGATAAGGTAACATTACAGGCTTGCAGGCATCAGCGAGATTGCGAGGGCAACTTTAAATGAGTCTGCTCGGTGTTGATGTCGGCACATCCGGATGTAAGGCCGCTGCGTTCGACCTGGAAGGAAATCAACTCGCGCTGGCCCATCGCGACTATCCCTTGCTGCATCCGGAGGTGGGATGGTCTGAGCTTGACGTGGAGAATCTCTGGCAGAAGGTCCGGGAGATGATCCGGCAGGTCAATTCCCAGACCCGCGGGGACCCTGTCCAGGCCCTTAGCGTTTCCTGCCAGGGCGAGGCGACTGTTCCGATAGATAGGTCCGGCAGAGCACTTTACAACTTTACCGTCAGCTTCGATCACCGCACCATTCCGCAAGCCCAGTGGTGGGGCAAGACCTTCGGGGCGAAAGAGGTTTTCTCCAATACCGGCATGACGCTTCACGCGATGTACACGATCAACAAGATCATGTGGCTGAAGGAGAATCGTCCTGAGATTTACTCCAAGGCCGTAAAGTTTCTGTGTGTTGAAGATTACCTTATCTTTCGCCTGACCGGGGCCTATGTCACCGACTGGTCTCTGGCCGGCCGCACCATGGCCTTTGATGTGGTTAACAAGTGCTGGTCGTCGCCAATGCTGGAGAAGGCTGGCATTGCAGAGGATCTCATGCCGACGCCCTATCCCTCGGGCACTGCAATCGGGACGATTGGCGACAAGGTCGCGGAAGACCTGGGCTTTCAAAGGGGTGTCATCCTTGCCACCGGCGGTCATGACCAGCCTTGCGGAGCACTCGGTGCCGGCGTGGTCTCCCCGGGCATGGCCATGAACGCGATAGGAACCTCCGACTGCATTTGTACGGCCTTTGCCAAGCCAATGCTGACCGACAAGATGCTGGAGGGCAATTACTGCTGCTATAACCACGTCAATCCTGAGCAGTATGTCACCGTTGCGTTCAGTCTTACCGGTGGCCTGCTGTTAAAGTGGTACTGTGATACCTTCTGCGCCGAGGAAAAACGGCTCGCTGTGGAGCAGGGCAGGGATCCATACGAGGCCATCATCCAGCGGGCGAGCGAGAACATTCGCAGCCTGTTCTTCCTGCCGCACTTTGTCGGGTCCGGCACGCCATACCTGGACAGCCACTCCCGTGGCGCCCTGGTCGGTCTGACCGTGGACGCCACCAAAGAGGATATCTCTCGTGCCGTGCTTGACAGCGTCGCCTACGAGATGAAAGTTGACATAGAGGCGCTCTGCGACGCACAGTGTGTCATAGAGGAGTTGCGGACGATAGGTGGCGGTGCCAAGAGCGAAAGATGGCTGCAGATAAGGGCGGACTGTTTCGGCCTGCCGGTGTCGTCCATGAAGGTCTCTGAAGCAGCGGTGCTCGGGGCGGCTATGCTGGGTGGGATTGCCTGCGGGCGATTCAAAGACGTCCACGACGCAGTCCGAGCAATGGTAGTTGTGAAAAGAACCTTTGCCCCTGACAAGGACAAGAACAAACAGTATGAGGAGAAGTACCAATACTATAAGGAGATTTACCCGGCACTGAAGAAGTTCAACCACCGAATTTCGCTGGATAGTTGAAATTACGTTTTTCGATAATCAATGTCTGCTTGCGCTTTTGAGCGAGCGACGGTAACCAACCCAGGTGTTGACAGAAACACAGGAGCTAGTCATGGCAAGAATGAAGGGTCCGGGCATTTTTCTGGCCCAGTTTTTTCGGAACGAGGAACCTTACAACAATCTCAAGTCGATCTGTAAATGGGTCGCCGGCCTTGGCTACAAGGGCGTGCAAATTCCCGCGTGGGACGCCAGAGCCATCGACCTGGGCAAGGCCGCCGAATCCAAAGCCTATTGTGATGATTACAGAGGCACGCTTAAGGGAATCGGCGTTGAGCCAACCGAAATTGCCGCCCACGTCTCCGGGCAGGTAGTTGCGATTCACCCGGCCTACGAGGTGGCCTTTGGCGGGTTCTACCCCGACGGCCTTGACGCCAAGGGTCGAACTGAATGGGCCGTTGAGCAGCTGAAGAAGACTGTTCTCGCCTCGGTGAACATGGGCACGCGAACGGTGCCTACGCTTTCCGGCGGCTTGGCTTGGCACATGATATATCCTTGGCCGCAGCGACCGGAGGGCTTGGTGGACGAGGCCTTCAAGGAGTTGGCCAAGCGATGGCGGCCTGTGCTGGACCTTGCCAGGGACAACGGCATCACGATCGCCTATGAGTTGCACCCCGGCTCGGACGTGTTTGACGGTGCGACGTTTGAGATGTTCCTTGAGCATACCGACAATCACCCCGCGGTGTGCGTGAACTACGACCCGAGCCATTTTCTCCTGCAGCAATTGGACTATCTGGAGTTCATCCGGCTTTACGGCGAGCGGATCGCGGCCTTCCACGTCAAGGATGCCGAGTTCAGACCCACGGGACGCGTTGGCGTTTACGGCGGCTATCAGGGCTGGGACAAGAGGGCGGGGCGGTTCCGCTCGCTGGGCGACGGCCAGGTTGATTTCAATCGAGTCTTTACCCTGCTGGCTGAGGCGGGGTACGAGAGCTGGGCGGTGTTGGAATGGGAATGCTGCGTCAAGAGTCCGCAGCAGGGTGCCGCGGAAGGTGCGCCGTTTATTGCGAGCCACATCATCGAGACGACACAGGTGGCCTTCGATGACTTTGCCGGCGCTGCGACGGACGTCGCTAAGAACCGAAGGATTCTAGGTCTTGGTTAGCTGTTGACTGACACCCGACTCGCATGAAAGGGCTAATAGCATGGAATCTTGGAAACGAAAACTGAGAATGGGCATGGTAGGCGGCGGCCAAGGTGCGTTCATCGGGGCTGTACATCGCATGGCAGCGGCCCTGGACCAACAGGTCGAAATGGTCGCGGGCTGCTTCAGCCGCGATGCTGAGAACACAAAGATAACGGGCAAACAGCTCTATCTCGATCCGGCTCGGTGCTATGACACTTACGAGCAGATGGCCAAGACCGAGGCGGCACTGCCGGCGGATCGGAGAATTGATTTTGTTGCGATCGTCACACCGAACATCTCGCACTTTGCCATAGCGAATACATTCCTGCAGGCAGGCTTCCACGTTGTCTGCGACAAGCCAATGACC
>JABMQG010000059.1 GCA_013203365.1 Planctomycetota bacterium
CTCCTGAAAGCCATTGCCGATGCTTTGAAGATCGTTACCGACCAAGACACACAAGGATGGTTCTCCTCGTGCGGCTATGTTGCAAGATAATCGTGATATGCTCTAGTCGTCGGCATGGAGCCGGTCGAATTCGTTTCCGTGGAAGGTGTGTCCAAGATATGTGCGTCTGACCAACTGGTCATTGATCAGGTCGCGTGGGCGGCCTTCGCGAAGGACCTTGCCGTTATCAATGATGTAGCTGCGGTCGGTGACCGAGAGGGTCTCTCGGACGTTGTGGTCGGTGAGCAGGACGGAGATTTTCCGATCGCGCAGGGCGAGAATCTGGCGTTGGAGGTCTTCAACTGCGATGGGATCGACGCCGCTGAAAGGTTCGTCCAGGAGTATCATGGTTGGGTTGGTCACCATCGCGCGTGCGATTTCCAGTTTTCGCCGTTCTCCCCCTGAAAGCGTTCGGGCCTGATGATTCTGCAGGTGCATCAGGCCGAATTGATCGAGCAGTTCGTCGGCCTTTTCGTTTCGCTGGGCCCTGGTTATGTGCGTGCTTTCGAGGATGGCGTAGAGGTTTTGGCGAACCGTCAGTCGCTGGAATATGCTGGGTTCCTGGCTGAGATAGCCCATCCCCTGGCGGGCGCGCTTGTACATGGGCATTTTCGTGACGTCGATGCCTTCGAAGATCACCGTGCCTTCGTTGGGGATTATCATGCCGATGGTCATTCGGAAAGTCGTGGTTTTCCCGGCCCCGTTGCGTCCGAGCAGGCCGACAATTTCACCCTGGCTGAGGTAGAAGCCAACCCGGTCGACGACTGCCCGCCCGTTGTAGCGTTTGACCAGGTTCTTGGTTTCTAGAATGATCATACTATCTATCTCGCCAGCCTAATGAACTGCTCGCATCTTACCGGCGTTGGGGACGATAGACAAGTTTCCCGGCCAAGGCAGGCGGAAGGCCGCTGGCCAGTAGACGAATAGTGCCTTTCCAGTGAGATTGTACCGAGGCACGGTCCCCAGCCGATACAAGGGCCGGTTCTCTGCATCGTACAATCGTAGCGTTGGAGCCGCCTTGACCCACATTCTGGAATCGAGGCTGGCTGGGGAGTTGTCGCCGAGCATGAAGAACTCGTCCATGTCCGGGTTGCTGTCGTAAGCCCGCAGGGCGATGGGGTTGTTCATCGTTCCCCAACCTGGTTTCCCAACCTGGGCGGCAGGAACTTCTTGGCGGGCGTATCGGCCGAGGCTATCGCGTGGAGGGTTGTAAAGCTTTGGGCAGGTGTAGTAGACGTCTCGCATCACGCTGGTATGCCACAGTTCGAATTTTCCGCCTGCACCCGTGATGCCGACGCGGGGGACGGGAATTTGGCCGGCCTTAATTCTGGCCACCAGGGCGGGCACGTCGGGGCTATAGAGCTCGTCGCTGCTGGACAGAACCGGTTTGTCATCGACCCATAACGTGACCCGCCAATCGGCGTGCACGAGAGCGACTCGCACTGCCCGTCCGACGGCGAATGCGCCGACGGCGGCTTTGCCCCATTGCTCAGCCTCGGCCCAATCTGTCTGGCCTTTGGCGATTTGCCTGTGCAACAGTCGGACTTGCCCGTTGAAGTCTATTTCACCGGCGAACTCGTGCTCCAGATTACTCAGCGTCAAGAGCAGCTTGCCCTTGGTGCCGGCCGGCAGAACGGTGGTCTGCAATTTCAGATCACTGCAAATGTCGGTCTCTGAGATATTGCCGTTGCCCAGTCGCGAATTGTACGCATTTGAGGCCATGAATACGTCTGCCTCGCCACGTGCGAATTGCAGGTTTTTCTCTCCGGGTCCTTGGTATTGAAACACCCGGCCGTGATTACCGCTCAGGTCCCACCCGTCGCTCTCGGCCTGCCAGGGTTCGGCCCACTCGGTCCGCCGGCCCTTCTGTGCCGGCCTGAAATCGTTGTCGAAGACGAGTTGCCACATTGCCTTCTGCGTGGCATGCGGCTTTCTCGCGACTCGCCAGTTCTCAATCTCGTCGAGTTGTGGTTGACCATTCTCGTCTCGACCGACTGTGGCGTCCCACTCATCCAGGATGCCATTTCCGTTGAGGTCTTTGTTCTCGTAAACGAATACGTCGCCGTGAATGATCCTGATCACCTCCCCTGGCAGTCCGGCAAGTCGCT
Organism: Planctomycetota bacterium; assembly: GCA_013203365.1. Taxonomy (GTDB): domain Bacteria; phylum Planctomycetota; class Phycisphaerae; order SM23-33; family FEN-1343; genus JABMQG01. Next base: position 2,148 of record JABMQG010000059.1, read on the forward strand.
TGATGTAGTTTTGCTTGTTGCCTTGCGGGTCCTTGAAGACGACGACGTCCCATCGCTGGGGCTGGTGGAACTTGTAGAGGTATTTGATTACGAGGACCCGATCGCCCCCCTTGGGCTGGGCTTGCTGATAGCGTATTTCCTGGCCGCAGTTCGGGCACCGCGCCACGGGGCCGGTGATGTGAGTTGACGTCACGGAGTTATCAAACTGAATGCCGAAGGGAAACTCCGTCTTGCACTCGGGGCAATCCAGCAGCAGGTGCTGGCCCATCAGCCGAGGCGCCATTGACCCGGTAGGGATATCAAATGCCTCCACGACGAACGCGCGCAGCACAAACGCCAGGATAATGGCCACCCAAACACTCTCTATAGTGTCGCGAAGGTTGGCCAACTCGTTCCGGTTCATCCAATTCTGCTTCATATACGTTCCCAGTCGTCGGCTAGTCCGGCTGCAATAGAATAGTGCTACGACCGACCCAGATGCAAGCGTGTTTGCGGCCTGGCAATGCGTGGCGGCAAAGTTGCTAGTCGGCAAGGCTGCTGCACAAGAGCACTTATCCATGGTCGGCTGCGGCTTTGGGGGTATGCAGGGGTACGTTGACGGCATGGGGCGGGTATGGTACACACGGCCGAGGAGTGCAATGATGGCGATGACGAAAGGTCAGTTGGCGGCGAAAATCAAGGCGGTTGCGTACCTGGAAGGTGAGTTCACACTTCGTAGCGGCGCCAAAAGCAAATACTATCTCGACAAGTACCTCTTCGAGACCGATCCGGAGATCCTGGCTGAATTGGGCCGACGATTTGCCGAACGAATGGGTAAGGCGGAACTGATAGCCGGGGCGGAGCTGGGGGCCGTACCGCTTGCAGCCGCGGCCAGCCTGGCCAGCGGCAGGCCTTACGTCATCGTGCGCAACTCCAAGAAAGGCTACGGCACGGGCAAACAGATTGAAGGCCGCCTGCCTGCCGGCGCGAAGGTTCTGCTTGTGGAGGACGTTGTCACCACCGGTGGGCAGTTGATCGAGGCCGCCAAGGCCCTCACCGCCGCCGGTGCCGTCGTGGAGAAGATCATCTGCACGATCGACAGGCTCCAAGGAGGCCGGGAGAACATTACCGATGCGGGGTTCGATTTTGAGAGTCTGCTGACCAGGGAGGACCTGGGCATTACCGCCTGAACGTGCATTACCGGCGTTCACGACGAGGTTGCGAAAAGAAGAACTGTCTTGACGCCGTTGACGTCGTCAATGGTCCTTACCGCACCAGCCCCGTCTGCGAGTCGCGTGTACTTATGCCGCGGAGCATCATCGCCAGGGCCTCTGGGTTGGTGCTGGTGCGCAGGGCCTCGGTGCCGCTGATTCTTTTCTGTCGGTACAGATCCGCCAGATGCTGGTCGAATGTCTGCATTTCGTTGTCGCGGTTGGCCATGGCCTGGCTGATGCCTTCATATCGGCTTTCCAGGATGCACTTTCGCACGACAGGCGTGCCGCGGAGTATTTCCACGACCGGTATCAGTCCGCCGCCGGCTCTGCGGGTGGCCTTGGCGAGGCGCTGACTGATGACTGCCTGGATATTCATTGAAAGCTGCATCAACAGCAGATCTCGCTCGGCCGAGTCGAACAGGGCGATTATCCGCTCGATGGTTTGGGTGGCATTGGCGGCATGCACGGCGGCTAAGACCAGGTGCCCCGTGTCGGCGGCGCGAAGTGCCACTCGAACGCTCTCGGGGTCGCGAAGCTCGCCGATGAGGATCACATCGGGGTCCTGCCGGAGTATCTGTCGAATCGCGCGGGTGTAGCTGGGCGTGTCGGAGCCGACTTCCACCTGAGCGATGAGGCTGCGATTGCAGCTATGGATATACTCGACCGGGTCTTCGACGGTGATGATCCGCTGTTTGCGGGTTCGGTTGATGTACCCGATCATTGCCGACAGCGTCGTGCTCTTGCCGCTGGAGGTTGTGCCTGAGACGAGTACCAGACCGCGTCGTGCTTCGGCAATCTGTGCGAGCCGGGGCGGCAGGTTCAACTGCTCGAACGTCGGGACGGTCAGGTTCAGCCGTCGAATCGCCAGCGACTGGGTTCCCTGCTGAACGAACACGTTCACGCGCAGCCGGGCGTCGCCGAAAGTAAACGCCAGGTCGCAGCTGCCGGTGCGGGCCAGTTCCCGCCTTTGGGTGGGGGTGACGATCTTGTCCACGAAGGCCTCGATTTCCTCAGCCGTCGGGTGCGGTCCGGCCACATCGCGCAGATCGCCGGCGATTCTCATCATCGGCGTGTCATTGCCTTGGACGTGCAGGTCAGTCGCCTGCATGGCCAGCATGGTTCGAAGCAATTGTTCCATGCCCATGACGACTATCTCAACAGAGCCGTGCCCGTCACGCAAAGGTTTTTTCAGCCAACGCTCTACAATGGACGGCAAGTTGCCGACAAGGCGCCTCTTGGTCAGGGCCAACGCCACCTTCAGTCTGAAATGCAGGCATATCTATCGGCGAGTCGCTCTTTGGAGTGGGGGCCGGTCTTATGCGGCAACCTGGGTTATGGCTGGGCGCTTGTTTTTGTCTTTTTCTGCTGGTCGCCGAACAGCACGTCGGCCATTTCGTATTTGCCGGCCGGCTTGCCCACGACCCAAGCGGCTGCGCGGAGGGCGCCGGCAGCGAACGTGTCACGGGTGTGCGCCGAGTGGCAAAGGCTGACCGTCTCGCCCAGCGACCCGAAGTGGACGGCATGTTCTCCTACGGTGTCGCCAAGTCGTATAGCGTGCATGCCGATCTCGCCGGCAACCCTCGGGCACTGCCCGCTTCGCCCATCTCGGCCGACCGCAGCCAGGTCCTTGCCGGTAGCCTCGCAGATACTCCGCGCGAACATTAGGGC
>JABMQG010000060.1 GCA_013203365.1 Planctomycetota bacterium
AACTTCTCTGAAATACCCGGCAAGGGCGTCACCGCGGTGATGAATGGTGATGTAATCCGCGTCGGTCGGAAGGATTGGCTGGCGGCAAACGGGGTGAATCTGACGGCGTTGGACGATGGCGAATATGCTGAGCCGGAAGGGTTGTCTACGCTGTACGTTGCCCGCGGTGATAGGCTGCTGGGGTGGATGGGTCTGGAAGACCGCGCCCGGCCGCAAGCGAAGGCGGCCATGACCGAGTTGAAGGAACTGGGTATCCGCCACTTGGTGATGGTTACCGGCGATAGGCTCTCCGTCGCCCACCGCGTAGCAGCCGAGATGGGTTGCAGCGAGGTTCAGGCTGAGGTTTTGCCGCAAGACAAACTCGATCTGGTGGACTTGCTCCGCCGTCAGGGCCACCGCGTTGCGGTTGTTGGCGACGGCGTCAACGACGCACCCGCCCTGGCGGCCGGTGATTTGAGCGTGGCCATGGGCGTGGTCGGAAGCGACGTGGCCATCAACTCGGCGAGTATCGCCTTGATGAACAACGATCTGAGGAGGCTGCCGTTCCTGGTTCGCCTGAGCCGAAAGGCCATTGGCGTGGTGCACCAGAACCTGCTGTTCGGGGTGTGCTTCATAACAATCTCGCTGATCCTGAGCGGGCTTGGGACGATAACCCCGATAATGGGGGCGATGCTTCATCTGGGCGGGGCGATAGTGGTGATATTCAACAGCGCCCGCCTAGTGCGTTTCGGCGAAGAGATTCACAAAGTCAACGAAACCCCAGCCCAGCGGCGGCTGCCGCGTGTTGAAGCGGTGGCGGCTACGTAGGAGCGATTGCCAGTTGTCAGGCGTTAACAGCCAGTTTTCGAGTGCTCGCAAAATGTGCCCGCGTCGAGCCTCGCAGGCACAACACGAGGACGTAGAGTGCGTGGCCGATACTCACGGCCAGCACGGCGGCCCTATAGAGCGGCTGTATGGCTATGGGGCCGAGAAGCAGATAAGCGCAGCAGATCAACTCACCGGCCGTCAGGACTACGACGGCGACCAGTGCCCATTTGGTTCCGCGGCCAAGGTTAGCGGCGAGCAGCCAGCCGGCGATACCTGCGACGAGCATAATGACGTTCCGACCGATATTGGCCTGCCGAAGCGATCCGGCCAAGCCGGTCAGTGCGACCAGCGCGACCGCCAACGCGGTGATGCGCAACACCCAGGCGTAGAGATTGACCATAGGCGGGGCCGACGAGGAGGCGGGTTCGGCGTCCAATTCCCGCGTCTGCAGAAGTGCCATGCCCACGAGCAATGCCGCGACGAGATAGCAGGCGGCGTAAGCTCCGGCCAAAGCAACGTAGCCGGCGGTGATCGGCTGATTGAGGGTCAATGCGTCCAGGGCGAAGAAATAGGTCAGGTTCGGCACGAGTCGATAGGCCAGGCCCGCCAGAACGTTTTCGTTTGCGTAAGGTTTGAACAGGATCCCTGTAAGCAGGGAGAACAGGAAGATACCCACACACACGCCCAGTGTGGCCATCTGGCCCAGGCGCGTGCTGACGGCTATGGCCAGGCCGACCATAATCAGGACGGCCAGCCACACCAACAGGAGCACGGCGAGCACCTGGACGTCCAGCCCTTCCCCGAAGGCCGTCACTTTCCAGCCCTTGCCGATGAAGGCGATCAGGCCGATTGCGATGGAATAAAGAACCAAGCTGGCGGCCACGTTCGTACTGGTGAACTCCCAGGCGAAGAAGTAGTTGCAGAACATGGACACGAGTGCCGCCAGGGCAAAAGCCCCCAGCCCAATGACAATAACCGGCATGTCGAATGGATCGGCGGCGCTCGACATGACACCATGGCGAACGGTCATGAGGAAGACGATCGCCATCAGGTAAAACGCCACCGTCACCGCGGCTGCGACGCCGGCGAACTTTCCGCCGAGCACGACTGCCCGGGGCACCGGCTTGGATACGACCGTCAGGACGGTCTTAAGCTCGATCTCGCGGGCAAGCACCCCCGAGGCGCTGAAGGCGGCGATGAACAGCCCGCCCATCATCATCGTCGACAGGCCCAGGTCCACGAGCAGCCGGGTATCACCCTCGGTGAGCTTCGTATCCATCGCGTAGCCGGTTATCGCCACGTCCAGCACCAGCACGCCGAAGGTTACCAACAGCAAGATGGCGTAAATGGGCTGGCGGATAGTCTCGATGAATGCGTTGGATGTTATTGCCCAGAATTTGCTCATTGGTCTTTTCTTCCCTATTGCAAGTCTGTTAAGACAACCAGCATAGCTGCTACGCCTACCGGTGGCAAATGGTTGCTTGGCAAGTTGGAATTTTCCCCAATAGAACGGAAGGAGCAGTCTTACTAATGGATACGGACGACAAGCGTGGACAATCCGTCGCGCTGGGCGCCCTTGTCTTGCAAGGCGCCCTTGCGGGGCTTATGTGCGTCGTCTGGCTTTACAGCGACACGTCGGCTGCGAAGGCGACGTTCCTGCTGATCGTCGGCGGATTGCCCCTCTGGGCAATCACGGCCGTGTTGTTCTACTGCCGGCACCTGGCCGAACTGGAACACCTCGAGCTGGACGAACTGGCCAAGAGCCAATCCGCCGGGCTATTTGGTGAAGACATTGCCCAGATGCGGCTGGCCCATCGCCGGCTGGAGCTGATGCGACGATTTGTAAGCCCGGCTGTGACGCTGGCGCTTGCAGGGTACCTGCTGGCAATGGGCGTGATGAGCTTTCCGGGCCTTCGCGGCGAGGTCGTCGACAAGACGGTGGCCGGTGAGCCCCTGACGTGGGCGTTCGCCTGCCTGGGTGGCGCCTTCCTGGCGTTCCTGTTCGGCCGATACGCCATCGGCATGGCCAAAGACCCACAATGGCGGCTGCTCCGCGCCGGCGGGGGCTTCCTGACGCTGTCGGCCTTGGCAAGCGGTCTGCTGTGCGCGGCCTTTTTCCTGGCCCACGCGAATATGGACTGGGGCCTGTCGATACTGCCATATGCCGTCCCTGGCGCGATGATAGTTCTGGCAGTGGAACTGCTGATGAACTTTGTGCTCGACTTCTACCGGCCTCGGACGGCCGGCGTCGATGCCAGGCCTGGTTTTGACAGCCGGCTGGTGAATCTGCTCAGTGAGCCGGGCAGCATAGCCCATTCAATCGCGGAGGCATTGAACTACCAGTTCGGATTTGAGGTATCCCGGACGTGGTTTTACCAGCTTCTTCGGAAGGCCCTGGTGCCTTTGGTGTTGCTGGGCGCGGGTGCCCTTTTTGCCTTGTCGTCGATAGTCATCGTCACGCCGGGTCAGCAGGCTGTGGTGCTGACGTGGGGTGCCGCTTCCCCAAACCGAGCTGTTTTAGAACCGGGTGTACACTTCAAATTGCCTTGGCCGATTCAGACGGCGGAGGTTCTCGACTGCGAGCGAATTCGCACGATCACCCTGGGTGTCACTGGGGGCCGATCCGCCGCGGAGATCGAAGCCGACGTGATAAACGGCGTACGCGTCTATCTGTGGCGAACCGAGCACGGGGAACGAAAGGAAGTAAATTTCCTGGTAGCCAGGGAAGAAGGGATGCAGGGGGCCGATGCCTCATTAACCACTCGGCCTACGGGCAGCACGATCGGCCAGACCCAGAAGATTGCTCGCCAATACGGCGCGCTGGGTTTGTTGCGAATGGTGGTGGTAGTTCACTACAAGGTTCGCGACGCGTACAAGTTTCGCTACGGCGTCACCGATGCCGAGACGCTGCTGGTGGACCTGGCCACCCGCGAGTTGACGCACTACGCCGCCCAGCGTGACGTTGACACTCTCATCAGCAGCGAGCGTGCCGCCGTCGCCCGGCAGTTGCAGACTGCCATTACCGCCGCCGCCGACGATTGCGACCTGGGCGTGGAGGTGGTTCTGGTCTCGCCGCACGGCATTCATCCACCCACGAAGGTCGCCGACGCTTTTGAAGAGGTGATCAAGGCGGATCTTCAGCGAGCGGGCAAGATTCTCACCGCCGAGGCCGCGTACAACTCGACGCTCAGTAAGGTGGCCGGTACGACGGATCTGGCCAAGCGGCTGGCCGAGTCCGCCGCCGGCATAGAGCCGTTGAAGGCATCCGGCTCGCCGGCCGCACAGGTCGCCGCCGCGGAGCGTCAGGCCCAGTTTCTGCTGGACGAAGCCGGTGGCGAGGCCAAGACGCTGATCAACCAGATGAAAGCCGATCGCTGGCGATTGGTAAACGAAGAACGCGGGCTTTGGGAGTCATTCAGGAACCAGTTGGCGGCCTACCGCTCGGCACCGAGCCTGTACAGGTTGAATGAGAAGCTCAGGATACTCGGCAACGCCCTCAAGGGCGCCCGCAAATATGTTCTCGGTGTGGACCGGGAAAGCTTTGAAATACGCTACTCCGACGACCGCAGGACCGTCGGGGGTGGCTTCACGTTGGAAGAACAATAAGTAGGCAAGGAGCACATGCATGATGTCGGGTAAGAACCTATTGAGAGCCGTGATAGGGATATTCATTGGCGGTGCACTATTGACAATGACTATCACCTACCAGGTGCAATTCACCGATTCCGCCGTCGTGGAGACGCTGGGCAAGCCAACAGGTGAGCCGATGGGCGCAGGCCTGCACCCTCGTTGGCCCTGGCCTATTCAGCGTGTCATCACCTACGACATGCGTGTTCAGCACTTCGAGGGCGTATACGAGCAGATGCAGACCAAAGACGGCAAAAACGTTCTTGTCAGCGTCTTTGTCTGCTGGCGCGTTGCCGACCCGCTGCTGTTCCGCCAGGCCGTCAGCGACAAGTTGTCCGAAGGCGAAACGTTCATTCAGCAAAAGGTTCGCGACGCGACACTTCAGGTGGTTGGCAACTACCCGATGGACGCATTCGCATCACGGCAAGAAGGTGCGGTCAAGCTGAAAGAAATGGAGAAGCGGATCCTCGAGCAGACCAGACCGCTGGCGATATCGCAATACGGCGTGGACGTGCTGCGGGTTGGGATCAAGCGGTTATCACTGCCTGAAGACGTCACGACCGTGGTCATGGAGAACATGC
>JABMQG010000061.1 GCA_013203365.1 Planctomycetota bacterium
GGGCACGTTTTATATCGACGCCGGCGGCAGGCCGCCGGGCGATGCCGGCAAACGATACGACGACGACCACCTGATTCGACTGGCCGAGATGTTCCGCTCGAAGACCGATATACCCGTTAAGCTGGATATCTCGCAGGAAGTGTTCGCCTCAGGCACCTGCCCGGACGCTGCGCTGTACGTGGGCTGGTACAGCCTGAAGCAATACGTTCCCGCATTCAAATGGAACCGCGGGGCAGTCGGTTTTCACATAGCCAGTTGGGAGGCCGTCAATCTGCGGGACCCCAAGAGCAGCGAGTGGGTGCCACGAATGCTGGACAGGGGCAACCGCGTTGCAGCCACGCTCGGGAGCGTTGAAGAGCCCTTTTTAAGCGCGTTTCCATTCGCGGAAGATTTCTTCCCAATGCTGGTCAGCGGTAAGCTGACCGTATGCGAAACCTACTGGCGCACGGTACCCAATGTCAGTTGGCGGATGATGCTCATCGCCGATCCGTTATATAACCCCTTCCGGAACAGCCCGCATAACATGGTGCTGCCCGAAGGCATGCTCCCGAAGGCGGACTGAGCCGATGTCTTCTCGCCAGGCCGATCCCGTTGAGTTGTTCGTCCCCGGTCGGCTGTGCCTGTTCGGTGAACACAGCGACTGGGCCGGACACATGGGGGTGCACCCAGGGCACTGCCTGGTAATCGGGACCGATCAGGGCCTGCATGCCACGGCCGGACGAAGCGAGCAGTTCATCGTCGAGACCGCCCTGCCGAACGCATCCGGAGCAGATGCGCCTGGCCGGCGGACCGTTCGCTACAACTGGGACGCCGACGCCCTCAGCCAAGCCGCTAACGACCGTGAGGAGTTTTTCCGCTATTGTGCCGGGGTCGCCTGCCAGATGTTCTCCCAGGCCGGCGTAGGCGGTGGAATAGAGCTGCACATCGACCGCATGGACCTGCCGTTGAAGAAAGGCGTCTCCAGTTCCGCCGCCGTGTGCGTACTGGTGGCGTCGGCCTTCGACCGGGTGTACGAACTGGGGTTATTCCCGCATGAGATCATGGATCTGGCGTATCGCGGCGAACGACTGACGGGAAGCCAGTGCGGACGGATGGACCAGGCATGTACGTTCGGAAAAACCCCGGTGCTGCTCACCTTCTCAGGGTCGGACAACGTCCGCGTTGAACCGATCTTCCCACGGCGAGCAGTGACCATGTTCTTCGTGGACCTGGCCGGGCGGAAGGATACCATTGGCATCCTGAGCGACCTGCGGCGGGCATATCCCGATTCGCCAAGCCTGCAACGGGCGCTTGGGGCGGAAAACGAGCGGATCGTCCGCCGGGCCTGTCGGGCAGTGGCCGACGGCGATGCCGAATCAATAGGCGATGCGATGAGGCGGGCACAGGAGATATTCGATCGGATGGTCGCGCCACACAGCCCAGAACAGCTGGCCAGTCCCCGGCTGCACGAGATCCTCAACCTCCGCGAGATACAATCGCACATCTACGGCGGCAAGGGTGTCGGCAGCCAGGGCGATGGAACCGCACAATTCGTCGCAAGATCGCCACAGGACCAGCTTAAGGCCATGGCAGTCATCGAACGCATGTATGAAAACATGCGATGCTTTCCGCTTTCCATTCTCCCGGCCGGGGGTGAGCTAGGGGACAACCGTGACGCATAACACACTTGAAGTATTGGGACGATTGGCACGATTCGCCGTGCAGGCGTTCTGCATCGCCATCGCCACGGCGGCGGTAGCCGCGATATTTCTGTGCTGCAAGGTCAGCCTGGCGATCTCCGACGGCTGGGCCGTCACGCCGGATTACGTCTCCAGGCTGGACAAGAGCGTCCGCTACCGTGTGGCCAGTTCGCCGCCGCCGTCCATGCCCGCCGCCGAGTTATACGTGCGAGGCCCAAAGGTGACGATCATGCGGCCTTGGACCAGCGACAAGGGGATATCCTATCTGGATTGTCCCTTCGGGCAAGTCGCCGGACCGCTGAGGTTGCATACGGTTCCCAACCCTTATAGCGGGTACTTCCGCTTCAGTAGCGACGCCGCGATCTATCTCTGGCCGGAAGACACCCAGATGGTGCTTCTGGACGCCCGCAGCCTGCTGGCAGTCACTGCCAACGGCGACCTGGCCAACCAGGCCGAGGGCTTTTGGTCGCCGCAAGCCGCCAAAGTGCCGTTGCCGCGACTGGCCGAAGGTCGGCCGCTGTCTTATCTGCTCATGACGCCGCTGTCGCAATACGAGCAAGGACGTAATGCCCTCCGGCGGGCACCGCCGGGTGCGGTGCCGGCCGCGGCTAGGAAGTGGGCACTGCCGGCCAAACCGTCCGAAGCCGCGGCCCTGGCAAGGGAGATTCAAGGCTACCTTAAACGCTCGGTCCTGGTCACCGAAGACCCCACGCTGGCACGCGAGGCCGTCGCCGGCGAAGTCAAGAACGTCATACTCGTCGGGCCGCACGCACCGTTGCCGGGGCCCGGAGTTAATGTGCCCGACTTCGAGGCCCTGGTGAAATACCTCGACGAGCATTGATGAATCGAGCAATGGACCGACGGAGCGGCCCGCCGGCCGGCGAACCAATCAAAATGACCGATTCAAGCAAACAGCCATCCGCCTACGCCGGTTTCGGCGTCGCTGGGTATCCGACGCTGCCGGCTGTGCGAGGCGTGTTCGTCACCGGCACGGATACCGAGGTGGGCAAGACGCTTCTGGCCGGTGCGATAGCGAGGCACTTGCGACAGGCCGGCAAACGGGTGGGCGTGTTCAAGCCGGCCGCCACCGGCTGCCAAATGGGGCCAGACGGGGAACTGGTCAGCGAAGACGCCCGGTTCCTAGCCGACTGCGCCGGCCGGCCGCACCCGCTGACCGTCGTGGCGCCGCAACGGTTCGCTGAACCTCTGGCGCCGAACGTAGCGGCCGAACGGGCCGGGCGCCAAGTGGACCTCGACGCGATATTCCGAGCCTACCGGCAAATCGCCGCCGACAGCGATTTCGTCGTCGTCGAGGGCGTTGGCGGATTGCTCTGCCCGATAAGCGACGGCTTCTGGGTGATCCACATGGCCATGCTCTGCCGACTGCCTATGGTGATCGTGGCCCGGGCGAACCTTGGGACGATCAATCACACGCTGCTGACCTTGCACGCGGCCCGATCGGCCCGCCTGACCGTCGCCGGCGTCGTGATCAATCGCTACCCTGTCGGCACCACCGACGCCGCCGTCGCCACCAACGCCCGACAGATCGCCGACCGCGGCAAAGTGATCGTGCTGACGCGGATCGACGAAGACCCGGGGTGCTCCGTCCCCCTGGTCCGGCTCGGCGCAAAGGTGCGACAAGCCATAGATCAGGTAGATTGGCTGAGCATCTGCGAGCGGTGAAAGAGCAAATGGGAATTTCCAGCCCGAAGGGGTTCTAAACAAACCGCAAGACAGTTCCTGCGTATGATATAACCAGGTCGGCTTGGGATTGATTGAATGAACAAGGTCTGGACTATTATTCAGACCGCAAACCCAATCTCGTGCCGCTGCCTCTTAGTAGTGCTGAATACAACTGTTAGGCGCTACGAGCTACGAGTGTTGTTCGAGAAATCCTCTTGACAATGCGATGCACGGGTATATACTAGGAATATGGAGGTATAGTACTGCTATTAAC
>JABMQG010000062.1 GCA_013203365.1 Planctomycetota bacterium
ATATGCCCGAGCGTAACCTTGCCGGTTTCATAGGCCGCCAACGCCCGCTCCCGTGTTCCTTGTGATGCAATGCCCATACTTACTACATCGGATATGTTGCATCATAAACGTTAGACGCTCTAGCCCCGTCTTCGAAACTCCCTGTATTTGCGGCGTGCTGACTGTCCCCTCTCTATGAAGCCGGGCCTGTCAAGGGGCAAAACGGTCGATGCCGTAACTGCCGGTTATTGCAAGGTCATAGAAAAAAAAAGGGATCCCCCGCGATTACAAAGGATTACGTCGACTACCCCCAAGCGGACTCGAACCGCTGTCGCCAGGATGAGAACCTGGTATCCTAGGCCACTGGACGATGGGGGCAAGTAACAGGCCGGGAATAGTACACGGTAGGGCCTTCGCACGTCAAGGGCTTTGTTGCGATTTGAATCGCGTTGCAAACCGCTGCCGCAGCCGATAGAGTAAGGCCGTCATGGCTATTCGCATCATCCAAACCGATCGGCCGCTGACGGACCCCAAGGTACTGGCCCTGCGCGACATGCTTCGATCGGGCCGCCTGACGGCCGAGGGCGCCGAGCGAGCCGACGTGCCGGCGATCGTCAGCGAAATAATCGCCGACGTGGGCCGGCGGGGCGACCAGGCCGTGGTGGAGCTGACCGAGCGGATCGACAAGGTCTCGATCAGACCGGATCAGATCCGCGTGCCGATCGAGCAGATTCACGCCGCACACGAGTCGGCGGATGCGGATTTCCTCTCGCTGGCCAGGCGGGTAATCGACAATATCCGCCGATATCAGCAGCACATAATGGTCAAGGCCCCGCCCGAGCTTGCCTGGGGCGGGCGAAGGGGCGGCGTGCGATACACGCCGATCGACCGGGTGGGCGTTTACGTGCCTGGCTGGAAGGCGATCTACCCCTCCAGCTTGCTCATGACCGTCGTGCCCGCACAGGTGGCGGGCGTGAGGGAGATCGCCCTTGCCGGCCCGCCGACTGAATCGGCCGTCAACGAGCTGACGCTGGCCCTGGCCGGCGAGTTGGGCATTGACGAGGTCTATCGGCTGGGCGGCGCCGTGGCGGTTGCCGCCTTGGCCCTGGGAACCGAGCACGTGCGACCGGTACAGATGATCGCCGGTCCCGGAAACGCCTTCGTCGTCGAGGCGAAGAAACAACTGTTCGGACGGGTCAATATCGACTCGTTGGCCGGGCCTAGCGAGGTGCTTATAATCGCCGACGACACCGCCGGCGCAGTACAGGTGGCGGCAGATCTGCTGGCACAGGCCGAGCATAACCCCGGCTCGGCAATCCTGGTGACGACCTCCACTGCGCTGGCTAATACCGTCGCCGAGCAGGTCCGGGTCCAGTCGGCCAAGTTGCTTCGCAGCGACGAGGCCAGCCGATGCATCGAGCTCTACAGCGGCATTATCGTGGTCAAGGACCTCCCTAGCGCCTGCGCGGTGGCCAACTATTTCGCCCCCGAACACCTGCAGATTATCACGTGCGACGACCAGGCCGTGCTCGACCTAATCCGCCACGCCGGCGCGATCTTCGTCGGCCCCTATACGCCCGTGCCCGTTGGTGACTACTACGCCGGGCCAAGCCACGTGCTGCCCACCGCAGGCACGGCCAGGTATTTTAGCGCGCTGAGCGCCAACAGCTTTCTGAAGGCCTCCAGCGTCCTTCGCTATGACGCCGCCGGCCTGGCTGAAGACGCAGACGACATAATCGACTTCGCCACCCGCGAAGGCCTGACCGCACACGCCGAGGCGATCAGAAAAAGGAAAGCCGATTAGATCAGATAAGTCGGCTGAACCGTGTGTCGAGAATAGTGGATTGAATATCTTTGCCGACAACATCGAGGCCATGACGGCGTACGTGCCAGGCGAGCAGCCGGGTAGCACCCACGGCGTGGTCAAACTCAACCAGAACGAAAACCCCTATCCGCCGTCGCCGGCGGCACTGGCGGTGCTTCGGCAGTTCGACGGACAGTCGCTTCGCCTCTACCCCGACCCGATGGCAAAGCGGTTCTGCCAAGTCGCCGCAGATGTGCTCGCCGTCAAGGCCGACCGCATTTGCGTGGGCAACGGCAGCGACGACCTTATCATCATGATTGCCCGGGCCGCAGCCGGGAGGGGCAGGCCCGTGGTAACGACCGAGCCGACCTTCCCCTTCTACCAGACCCAGGCGCAGATCGAGGCCGCGAATTTCATCGCAATACCGGCCAACGATGACTTCACCATACCCATCGACGCCCTCGGCCAAGCCAACGGCGCGGTGACATTCCTGGCTAACCCTAACAGCCCCACCGGCGCAACCGCCACAACCGACCAACTGGACTGGCTGGCCCGCCGGCTGGATGGGCTGCTCGTTGTGGACGAGGCCTACGCCGACTTCGCCGATGAAAATGCCCTCAAACTGGTGGACAAGCACGACAACGTCGTCGTGCTGCGAACGCTCTCAAAAGGCTATTCCCTCGCGGCCCTTCGGCTGGGTTTTGCCGTGGCCCCACCGCCGATCATGGCCGGGCTGATCAAGATCAAGGCCATCTACAACGTCGGCGCCCTGCCGGCGGCAGTCGGGGCCGCGGCGATGGCCGACCGGCAATATCACGACCAATGTGTCGCCAAGATCGTCGCCGAGCGCTCACGCATTGCGATGGAACTTGCCCGCCGAGGATTCACCGTCTACCCCAGCGGCGGCAATTTCCTCATGGTGGCCCTTGCCGGCGGGGGGGGACGGGCGGCGTATGAGGCCCTCAAGGCCCGCAACGTATTGGTCCGATACTTCCAGAAAGATCGCATGAGCGACAAACTCCGCATCTCAGTGGGCACGCCACAGGAGAATACCGTCTTGCTGGCGGCCATCGATGCCGACGGCATTGGGAGCAGACAATGACTCGCGTAGCATCCATCGAAAGAAAAACGGCCGAGACGCAAATCAAGCTTTCTGTGAACCTGGACGGGTCCGGCAAGTTCACCGGCAAGACGTCCGTGGGGTTCCTCGATCACATGCTCGCCCACCTGGCTAAGCACGCACTGATCGATCTGGACGTCTCGGCCAGCGGAGACGTGGAAGTGGACGACCACCACACGGTGGAAGATGTGGCCATCTGCCTGGGCGAGGCGGTCACCCATGCCCTGGGCAAAAAGGCGGGAATCCGCCGATACGGCTGGGCCTGCGTGCCTATGGACGAGGCCCTGGCATGCACCGCCGTCGACTTGGGCGGCCGGGCGAGCTTCGTAATGAACGTCCCGTTCACCTCCGGCAAGATAGGCACGTTTGACACCCAATTGATCGACGAGTTCCTTCGCCGCTTCGCAACCGTTGCCGGGCTGAATCTGCACGTCAACGTCGCCTACGGCGCCAACGATCACCACATGGCCGAGGCCGTTTTCAAGGCCGTAGCCATGGCCTTCCGCATGGCAAAGGAAATCGACCAGGACCGACAGGGAGACGTGCCCAGCACTAAAGGAACCCTCTGAATTGCAGGCCCGCCGCTGGACCCACCAGACGAGCAGGATAAATGTACAAGAAACTCCTGATTGTCCTGTTGATCGCCGAGGCACTTAATCTCGGCGGCTGGCTGCTGCAATATCGGCTGGCGGACGAGCCTTTCATGGAGATCGACTCGCACCGATATTGGTCGCTCGCCACGGGTATGCAGCGCTACGGGCGGTTCACAGACGACGCCGGCAGCGACGAGTTCGCCGTCTGGCACACGCCGGGGTATCCATTGTTTCTGCTCGCCCTTCGCAAGGCAGGCATCTCCACACCGGCCGGCGTAGCGGCGGTTCAGCACGTCCTGCTACTGCTGGCGGTGGCGCTTACCTACGCGACCGGTAGAATCCTGCTAAACCCGCGAGCCGCGCTCGTCGCGGCTGCACTTCAGGCGGTCCATCTTGCCTCACCCGCCTACGGTAACATAGTGCTCACGGAGGCCTTGTTCGTGCCGATCATGATGGCGGGAATCGTCTGCCTGTATCGATACAAGCAGACCGAACACTGGCGATGGTGGATTTGCGCCTTTCTTTGCATTGCGGCCTCGATGTTCGTTCGGCCCATAGCATTGTTCCTGGCCGGGCCGATCGCCCTGGTGATGCTGATGCCACGCCCCGGTTCGATGCCTATGCGGCGAAGGGCCGTATCCGCGGTGTTGCTGATCGTTGTCTTAGCAGCGCCGGCAGTGGCGTGGGCGGCGAGGAACTACCGCGCTACGGGAATCTTCTCCTTCTGCGCCGTTTCCGCCCAGTACCAAGCGATGTGGAACGCAGCGGGTGTCCTTCAGGTCACGGAAGGCTATTCGCTCGAGCAGGCCCAGCAGGCCATCGAAAGCCGCGTGCACGCCAAGCAGCTGGGGCTTCAGAGGTATCGGGAGTTGAACCAGGTGGGCTGGCAGATCGTCCGCGAACACCCCAAGGCTTGGCTGATCTCGCACGTCAAAGGCGTGCTCCGCGTGATGGGAGGGGCCAGCGTCTGGTGCGACCTGCTGGGGGGCAAAAGGCCGATCGGGCAGATAAGCGCAGACCCGTGGGGCACACTCTCCGACTGGAAATACAGCTTGCCGTTGGCCCTGGAGTGGCTTGGCTTGGCTATCACATGGATATTGGCACCCATCGGGCTGGTCAAGGCTATCCGACGAGGCCACCACTGGGAGGCGATTTCGCTGGTCTTGCTGGCGGGATACTTACTGGCAGTGGCGGGCGGACCTGCCGCTTGCGGACGGTACAGGATAGTCTTCTGGCCGCTGGTGGCGGTTTTGGCGGGGGCGGCCTGGCTGCCTGGCCGAACCGGCTGTTCAGCCGGCGAGTCGGCTGAAACCGTCGGTGACGGCTGAGCCGCCGGCAACTTCGGCCTGGAACATGGGCTTTTCGAACACGAACAGGCAGTTGAGGCCCAGTTGAAAAGTTCGGTACTCATTGAGCACGAACCCTGCATCTTCAAAAAACTGCCTGGTCTGATCCACCTCATAGCCGTGATGCTGTTCGCAGTGGATGCCGTCGATCAAACGAAGGCTAAAGAGCACCGCCAGAATCTTATCCACCAAGGCCCGCGGGGCCGTTATGACCACCCTGCCTCCGGGCCTCAGCAGGCGAAAACATTCGCGGGCCACCTCTTCAGGCCGCTCGACGTGTTCCATCACCGCCAACATCGAGATGCAGTCGAACTGACCGGCCTCTGCCGTCAGGTCGTTCGGGAACCAGCCGCGAACCACTTCGATATTTCCCAGCAGCAATGGCGTGGCGTAGGGGTCGATGCCGACACCACTTGCGATTCGGGAAGCAACCTTGTCGAGCAATCTCTGATCGAAGCACCCCACGTCCAGAAGGCGGTCGCCGGCGCGGACGTATTGCTTGGCCTTGGAAATACGCCACGCTTGAAGTAGACGATCTATCGCTCGCACACTGGTCCTTACGAGTTAACTTGCCTGACGCTCGGAAATGTGCACAGACTCAATCCTGCCGGTCAGAATGGCCGTCTCGTACGCCCGCCGGCGAGTGACTACATTGTGAAGCTCCAGGAACCGGTAGTTGATCGCGTGCAACAGCACGCCCATGAAAACGAAACCCGCGAACAGCAGCATGAAACCCATCGCCATGATCGCCAAAGGCACGTGGCTGACGTAGTGGTCGGGCGTGGTCAAGTAGTCGCGGATCGGTGCAATTCCCGCCAAGACACCCAGCACGAAGAACACCAGCCCGGCGCCCCCGAAGAACGTCAGCGGGCGGTAGGATCTGAACAACGTGAAGATCTTCCAGAGCACCCGAAAACCGTCGTGAAACGTTCGAAGTTTGCTCTGGCTGCCCAGCGGGCGCTCCTTGTACGGCAGCTTCACCTCCACGATCTTCAACCGGTGATACAGGGCCTGAATCGTCAGTTCCGTTTCCACTTCAAAGCCGGCCGAGATGATCGGCAGCCGCATTACCAGGCGCGGTGACATTGCCCGGTAGCCGCTGAGAATGTCAGTCAACTGCGCCCCCGCCACCCGGTTGACCAAACGGCGAATGAGATTGTTGCCCAATACGTGCAAGGGCCGAAAGGCACGCTTCGTGTATTGGTTCAATCGAACCGCAACCGTCATGTCGGCCCGGTCGGCGAGGATGGGTTCGATGAGCTTGTGGACGCCTTCGGCCGGGTATGTGTCGTCGCCGTCGACCATGACGTAAACGTCGGCGTCGATGCTGTCCAACATGCGGTCTACGGCAAAACCCTTACCCTGCCGGGACTCGCGGATTACGGTTGCACCGCGGCCGGCGGCAATCTTCGCCGTATCGTCCGTAGAACAGTTGTCGACAACCACGATATGCGCATCGGGCAGCTCCCGCCGAAAGTCGTCGATCACCTTGCCGATGGTGATCTGTTCGTTTCGACACGGGATCAGGATTGCGACATCCGGGGATTTAGCCTGCATATCGAGTCCATCAACCAGAGGGTATCGTCTTCAAAACACCGTCTTTAGCTTTTCGGCGTTCCGGCCGAAGGCCCTTCAGTCAATGTTCTTCGACTTGGTACTATGGATCGACCGAGCCCTCGGCTCAACGACGGCTGGTAAGAATAGGCTGTCTCAGGAGGTGCCGATTCCCCGTTTATAGCCGCCCCCACCGGTGTCATTCGTATTTGAATCGCTGTGCCATGGGAAGCCGCCTGCCCATCCCGAACGCTCGGCCAGTCACCTTCAGGCAGGGGGCGGCCTGCCGTCGCTTGTATTCCGACCGGTCGACCATTTGCGCTACGTCCCGAACCAGCGAGGGGTCGAATCCCTGCTCGGCGATTCGGCGGACATTCATGTCCTGTTCCACATAGCGGTAAAGAATCGCGTCGAGCACGTCGTAAGGCGGCAAAGTGTCTTCGTCGAGTTGATTGGGTTTCAACTCGGCCGACGGCGGCCTGTCGAGGATGTCGGCCGGAATCCGGTCCGCACCGGCGGTGCGGTTGATGTGGCGAGCGAGCTGGTAAACGACCGTCTTGGGCACGTCGCCAATCACGCTTAGCCCACCGCACATGTCGCCATACAGCGTGCAATAGCCGACAGCCAATTCACTCTTGTTGCCCGTGGCCAGCGCCAGGTAGCCGAACTTGTTGCTCAGCGCCATGATCACGATCCCACGGGTGCGGGCCTGGATGTTCTGCTCGGCCACGTTCCTGTCTGTGCCGACAAAGGCGCCGGCGAGGGCTTCTTCAAATACCACGTGCATCGGCTCGATGGGAATGACCCGGAAGTCAATACCTAGGTTCTTCGCCAGAGACCGGGCGTCTTCGGTGCTTTGACCGCTGGAATATCGGCTGGGCATAGCAACGCCGACGACGTTGCCTGGCCCCAGGGCGTCGGCCGCCAGCACCGCAACTACCGCCGAGTCGATCCCGCCCGACAGGCCCAGCACCACCTTGGAGAACCCGCACTTGACGACGTAGTCTCGAAGCCCAAGCTCCAAGGCCGCCTTCAAAGAGGCCATCCCCTCCCTAAGTGCTTCAGTTCCACCGACTGCAGGGCCGTCAAGGTCCACCACGAGCAGTTGCTCGGTAAAGTCGCGGCATTGGGCCAACAGGCGTCCGGCCCTGTCGACTGTGCAACTGGCGCCGTCGAATATCAACTCGTCATTGCCCCCGACCTGGTTGACGAAGACCACGGGCAGGGCGAACTGCTTGGCCTGGCGAGTAATCAGCTCCGTGCGGACGGCATGTTTGCCCAGTTGATACGGGCTGGCCGACATGTTGATGAGAACCTCAGCGCCGCCGGCGGCCAGCACCGCTGCAACGTCCGGCTGGTTGTACAACTGCCGGCCCAGTGCGGTCGGGTCCCACAAGTCTTCGCAAATGGTCACCTATGCGGTGCTTGCCCAGCAATAGCGGCCTGGGCGCCGGGCCAGGCTCGAAGTAGCGGGTTTCGTCGAATACGTCGTAGCTTGGCAGCAATGTCTTGACGTGCGTCGCCATGCACGCTCCGTCGGCCAGCAGGGCGGCGGCGTTGAGCAGCAATCTGCCGGTCGGACTGTCGTTCGGCCGCACGTGCCCCACCAGCGCAGCCGTCCCCGTGCAGTGTTTCGCCAGAACATCCAGGGCCGAGAGCGTGTCCGCGACGAACTTGGGCTTGAGCAGCAGGTCCCGCGGCGGATAGCCGCACAGGCTCAACTCGCTGAAGACCGTCAGTTCCGCGCCATCGTCGGCCGCCCGATCGATGGCATCGATCATCTTCGCCACGTTGCCGGCAATGTCACCGACGATCGGGTTGATCTGTGCCAGGGCGATTCGCATGTCCGAACTATAATCGCAGGCTTATCCCAGTTTCCACGCCAATCTTCCACTGCACGTACGCCTGCCGGTTCAGGCTGGACAGAGCACCTGATACCGCCTGAGGTCAATTAACCCGGATTTCCCGGAT
>JABMQG010000063.1 GCA_013203365.1 Planctomycetota bacterium
CGCTGCAAGACATCCGCGTAATGCCGCAGCGATGCCAATGATCGCGGATCGTCGGCCGGGAGCGAATTGGTCAACTCGTGGCGATGCTCCAATTCGCCAAGAATGTCCTGCTGCGCCTGGGCCTGCCGGGCGCGAAGCGCCAATGAAACCATCTTGAAGCCGAGCTCAACCAACTGCCTGTACAGATACTCAGTTTCCTCAAACTCCCCCCTGTCGATGTGCGTCTTGATTTGAGACCGAAGTTGCTTGGCTGTCGAGAGGCGTTGCCTCTGCTGGAAGTCTCGACATGCCTGTGCGGATGGACCGCCGACGGAGCGATGTTGATTTCCACTCAATCGACCGATGAGCCTGATAGGGTCGCTGTCGAGCGAATAAACTGCGGCTTCTCCGGCCTCACCTATCAATAGGGCTCGTGGCGAATTGCCCGCCAAGATATGTCCGGAAATGATTCCCTGCGGAGCCTCCAGTTGCTGAGATGACGAGCCGTCCATGTCCTGCCAGCTCTTCAGCAGACCGTCTGATTTGCCGATCGTGTGAAGCTTGTCGCCCTCGGTGAGTATCGCGTAGAACCCACCTTCGTGAGCCGAGCAGGTGCGTACTTGCATCTCAGTCAAATTGCATGTGACCAGCCGGCTGTCCCCGGCCGGATAGACCGCCGCATGTTGTGCCGGCCAGTACAGCAGCCGAACCAGGGCGAGTATTTCCGGTGGGGCTGGAGCATCCATGGTGCTTAGGAGCCTGCCGCCATTGCCAATATCCCAAAGCAGTAGCCTGCCTTCGGCGGACAACCCCATCAATTTATTGTCGGGAAGGCGAAGTAATGAACAGATGCACCCACCATTCACCTCCAGCGTCTGCGGGCTGTTTGGGTCGATAGCGGGCTGCCACAGCAGACAGCGGCCGGCAGTATCCGTGGCGGCAAGCTGGGATCCGCCGAGCAGGCAAACCGACAGGACAGGTGCGCCATGAAGGAGTGAGTGCTTCCTTTGAATTTGGAGGGATTCACCATCATCAAGCCACGACAACAGCTCGATCCTTCCTCCTCGCGTACCCAATGAGATCAGGCTGCTCTCGGCGTCCACGTCGATCGCATAGACACTGTGGCCGTGAGGAAGCCCCACCAGGTCAAAGGACTCAGTCCCGTTCGACGGCAGTATTTGAACGCCCGGCTCCGATCCGCCAGCGCCCAGAATAAGGCTCGATATGAGTGTGTACCTATCCATGCTGTCTGTGGCCATATTGCCGGGCTACCCGGCCCCTTAACGCTCCTGCTCTATTTCAAGAAGATCATCCAGCTCCCGATCGTCATTCGCGCCTCCCGGGTGCGACGTGCCCGAAGCCCCTCCATTCTGCGGGCATCTGCCGGGATAGTATTTTCCCGAGGCCTCTGCCAAAGCCGCCTGCACGGCCTTAATTGTCTTGGTAACTCTCTCCTGCATCTCGCTGAGGCACTCGATCCTGGCGCATAGTTCGACCTCCGCCTGCGAGTATTGGTCGCGGACAGAGTCGCGATGAATTCGCCTTTCGTGCGCTGAAATCACGACAAGGTTGTTCTTGCACCGGGTGTTTTCCGCATCTATAGCTTCCTGTTTCTCATACAGGCCCTTCAATTGGCCGTTGAGCTGGGCCTGGATATCTTCCTTCTGTACGTACAGTTCCTCGGCGAATGGGCACTCCGAGTTGCCATCCTCGTCTACCTTCGGAAGCGAATGAACGGATCGATCCAGCTTTTCGATCTGCTCATGCGCGTATTCCAGCGAATCCTCGACCTGATCGAGATCAACGTTCTTCTTGGCCACATCGACATCTCCAGACATGCTATGACCTCCTTCCCGAATCGACCCTGGCTTGGTGTTCGGTGTGGAGGTGTTGGCTTTCCTCCCTTGCCGTCTGGGCGCTGCCGGCCTGATCGTCAAGGAATTCAATGTCGCGCCTGGCGTTGTCCTCGGCCTTTGCAAGCTCGCTGCCAGCGGCGTCGCTGTGGATTTGGCTGCTTGCGTCGGAAATCTTCTCCATATCCGAAGTGGTCGTGTCGGATCGCTCGCCGAGTTCGCTTTCGTGCTCTTCGGTCTCGCCCTGGATCTGTTCCAGCTCCTGACTTTCCTCGTCGAACTCACCTACGCCAATGTCTTCGGCGCCTTCGATCGCGCCTTCGACTTCATCTGCCCCCTCGGACGTGCCGCCCAGGTCGAGGCTGTCAAGCGTCCCGCGCACCGTTTCAATGTCGGAGACGGTTTCCTCGACGTCCTCCGCCTTGTCGTTCATGTCGTCCTGGTGCTTCTCGACCTTCTCGGTCACTTCGCTCCGTGTAGGTGTATCGCTTCGTCTGGCCATGATTCACGCTCCTTGTGTTGAAAGAGAAAGGCATCGCTCCCGGCAGTTGCGGATAAGACGATCCAAGACGTCCAGACAGGATTCCGTGTCGGGCCGGATCACCGAGTCGTAACGGTCCACCAGGGCATCTCTCAAGGCCCTAAGGCCGTCGTCACGGATATCGATTTCCCGGTTGTCCTCCAGGAGCGGGCGGTACACGTCCCGCCGAAAAGTCCTGAAGGCCGAATCGAGTTTATCCCGCAACGTGCGGGCTCGACGTGCCAGCGAAACAAATCGCTCGGGGCGTTGCGAGGACGGCTCGCCTGAGAGAATCTTCGGATATTCCGCCACCAGTTTGGCAGATTGCTTGGTGATCCCCATCCGCAGGTCGTCGAATTGGTCCATCTCCGTCAGTAATTGCCCGAACTCGGCCGTCAGGCGAGTTGCAGTCGCCTCGATGAACCACGGCTCATCGGCGATGCAGGCCAGCAACTCGTCGTCCGAGGGAGGCGAGGGAATATCCAACTCGGCGTGCAGATTGGGCGTGCGAATCCGCCGCGGCCCGAAATAACCTTCAGCGAACAGGTACGCTTCGCCCGGCCCGAGGCGAGCGATTTCCTCCGTCTCGATAGAACCAAACAACATGGCTCCACCGATCTCTTCCCGGTCGCTGTTGGCCACCTGTCGGAAGGCAAGCTTCGTGGCGGTATTCTTGATGACCTCTGGTGCAATGGCCGAGGGCAGCTGGTCAACAATCACGATTCCCACGCCCAGACCCCTAAGCTCAGCTAGCATGCGGCAGATGAGTTCGGCGGCGTAGGCCTTCGGGTCGGCATTTTCCTCGGAAGGTGAGGCGTCGGTATTTCGGCCCACGAGGTTATGGGCTTCTTCGATAACGACCACGAGCCTCGGACCTTCGCCGCAGTAAGGAACGGTCCTGGCGTATTGACTTATGCCTGTAAGAGCAGAGAGTGTTTGCAGTGAACTTTGCTCTTGGGGAAGACAGGCCAACTCGATCAGGGAATACCCGTTGACGAGCTGATCGAGTGTCGGGATGTCCAAGCCACATTGGAAAACCCGGCCGATTGCTCGTCTGGTCAGCATACCCAGCCGGACCTCGATGGCCGCCCTGATGTCCGAATCAACGTCGGCTGAATAGCCCTTGGAGGCCAGGACCTTCCGCGTAGCCGTGTGCAGGTCGGCCATCTTCGGTGGATGATCCGGGCTCGGGTGGTCCTCGTAAACCTGCTCCAATGCCTCGCCCAGGATGGCCGGCAATGGCCCCGACATCGGCATCGCGGCCTTGAAGCACGTGGATATCTCTTCGATATTCTCGTTACGCGAGATTCCGTCGAGCAGCCGAAGCGGGTTAAGCCTGCAAGGTGAAATCCTTTCATTACCGGGCGTGTAGATACGCAGTTCCCTCGCCAGACGGCGGATGTCCGGATCGGGATGATCCTTGAGGCGTTTCAGCAGCCGGTATTCGCTCTTGCCCGGCTCGAACACAATGAATGGAATTCGCCGGCGGCTGAGTTGGATCAACATGTTGATGATGGCGGTTGTCTTGCCGTTGCCGGGCATGCCGCACACGAAGGCGTGCTTTCTCAAGCAGTCCACATGTAGGCCACGCGCCATAAGTCGGCTTCGGCCGCCCAATCCGCCGGCATCGATCTGTTCATCGTGGCCGATGACGATCAGGTCTTCGGGGCTCACGGCGGGCGGGTCTGTGTTCTTGTGAATGCAACACGGGGATGCGTAGGACGCTACGGGCAGACGAAAGGCACTTGTCAACTCATCCACAGGCACCAAGCTCGCCAGGCCCGAGAGCCTGTCGTAGATGCGGATATCACGCTCGCCCAGCAATTGCTTCAGCGCGGGGGCCGGGACTACTTGCGCATCACGTTGGCCCTGCAATGCCGCCTCGAAGAATGAATCACCCATCGCCGAGTCGAATAGCTGATAGCTGCCGTCTTCAAAGGCAGACTCCGCAGCCACCGAAGCCAACAGTCGTGCAACCGCTGGCGTTTGGGCAAATGCCCGAATATGGAATTTCAGGTGCGGCAGCACCAGCGTCTCGTGGAACCGCTGCTGGCGGCGGAGAATATCATCAGCCAGCGGGTCTTTGTGCCTCAGCGGCTTCAAGTTGAACTGCTCGGTCGAACGAAAGTCCCTGCCGAATACATCCTCCTCGTCGTGGTCCCAGTACCGGTTGATTTGTTGAAGACGTGAAAGGTATCGCGTGTGCTCCCCCAGTTCCTTTCTGATATCAACCGGCTCAACAGAAATCTCGATCAACGCCGGCTCGTTAAGCCTGCTCAAAATACTGTCCACTTGCAGACAATCGTTGTCCTGTCTCGGCTCGAAGGAGCGGATCGTGTAGTAAGCAGGTGGCACTTTCGGGTTGAACTCAGGTGTTACGGTCGGATCGAGGATGCTTTGACGCCGTACGACGTCGCAGGCGGCCTCGAATTGCTCCAGGTCGAGGAGGGTCTCATCGGCAGGCTGCAGATTATAGAATTGTCTGAATGGCCCACGCTCAAGCAGGAGAGAGAGGCCAACGGACACCTCATCACAATGGGCTTGACCTACCAGATAGATGGAGAGCCGCTGCTGGGAATCCTCCCCGTCGACAAGGGGCTTGTAGATGAACCGAATCGCAGTCGAGACGGAACCTGCGGGGAAATCCGCCAACATCCGAACCAGATGCTCACCGCAGGACCACACTGCATCCCGCACATCGCCACCAGCCATGAGCCTGAATGGCGGATACGCCGGATCGGGCAGTTCCCGCAAAAGTAATGTCCACGTGCGCGTGGCCATCACCGCACCTCCGACGTGGTGAAGGTCGCCATGTCCTCAGCCGTGACCTCAAAACCTTCTCGCTCAGCCGCGTGGCGAACAAAGTCCCCACAGCACTGGCACGCGGGATCTCGCGACAAGTCCACGCCGTACCACCTGAGTACGTGCATGCCGTTGACGTGAAAACCGAGCGGTTCAAGCTCGGAGTAACCGGTCTCTGCCTCGCGACGGTTGAGCCAGATGTACCAGGAGGCCACAAGGTCCTCGTCCAGTGACTGCAATGTCGTAGGCTTTCCCTCGATGAGACGCTGCAATGCCAGCTTCACGACCATCTGGCCAAGGGGGGCGATGTCATTGGAAAGGCCCGGCTCGGCCTCCATGGGCCTGTCGCTGTACGCCGGGGCTTGCTCGCCGTCTGGTGCTTCCTGGCCGATAACATTCTCGGGAAGTGCTTGCAGAAAACACTGATAGCACGGTGTTTGATGAGGGATGACCAATAGGATCTGCCCGCCGTAGGCCCTTCTAAACGCTCCGACGAAGATGATCGGCTTGTTTTCTTCCACGCAAAGCTTGTTGAGTATCAGCCTGCCCTCGCGGCCGTCGGCGGTGCATATCGTAAGGTCGCTCCTGCGTACATATTGCCTGGTGAGGTCATACGTGTCCCAGGCTATCTTCCGGTTGCACGTTTCGACTTTCGCGTGGGGGTTCTTCTCATGGATCGCATCGGCCACTGCCAAGACCTTGTAGCGGCCGACGTCCGATAGGCCCGCCACGTGGCGGATCACATTGGCTACCTCCAGGCGATCGTGGTCCATCAGAACCATGTTCATGATCCCCAGCTTTGCCAACTCCACTGCGACAACAGAGCCGACAGACCCTAATCCAGCGACGAAGACGGACTTCTCGGCCAGCATGTCGTTCTCGAAGAGACCCCTTGTTCTGGAGAACAATTCTTTCCGCACGGGCGTTACCAGCACTGGAACCTCCCGCCAACCGTCGCCGCATCGGACGTATCCTGTCGCCTCCCAATTACCGCCGGGCCCGGCCGGCGCCAGGTCGTGACGAACCTGGCACCAGCGGACGATTATTCGAATGCGGTCTTCCGGGGCGCCGGCGTTGGCAACGCAGATGTGCTTGGAGCCATCCACAACGTAGATGCTTCCGGAGACCGTGCTGCCAGCGCTGTCGGAATTGATCGCCGAGTAGGTTTCGCCCTCATCCAGACGGCGAAACCGACAGGGCAGGCAGCCTTCCCACCCGGCGCGATCGCCAATCATCTCAGCCGAAATGACGATCATGGCCATTGCCCTCCACGTCATGCGAGAATCCCATGTCCTCGGCACCGATGTTCAGGTGCCCTTTATCCGGATCCTTGGATCCGACGACC
>JABMQG010000064.1 GCA_013203365.1 Planctomycetota bacterium
CATAGTTGGGCCAGCTGTACGGCTTGGCAATCGAGGGTCGCCGCAGGCGCAGCGGCTGTGATTGTGTCCGCAAACAGTGCGAGGAAAAAGTGAACACAAACAGGAATAAGAGCATAGCTGAACGAATCGATGGGTTCAGGCGGTATTATGCAAGGCAGAACGAACGGCCGTTGCTGGGCTTCTACGTGGGAGGTGAGTATCCCCTGCACAGATACGAAGCGGCCAAGAGTCTGCCTGAGGACAGGCTTCTGCGGGCCGATGATTTCGAGGTGGAACCCTACCTGGACGATTGCGATCGTCTTTTTGCGCTTCATGAAGAGTGCGGAGGTGATCTCATATGGGGCGAGGGGGCCTTCTGGGGCATTCCTTGGGTGGAGGCCGCACTGGGATGCGGTGTCAAGGCGAGCCACCTCACCGGCTCCACCCGTAGCGAGCCACCGCCGGGCTTTGCCGGACCCGACTCGATCAGTCGGTTCGACGTGAATAATCCCTGGGTGCAAAAGGCCATCGAATTCACCGAGAAGGTTGCCAACAGAAGCAATGGCCGCTGGCCGATTGCCTCCACACTCATGCGGGGGGTAGCAGACTTATTGTCGGCGCTGTATGGCGGGCAGGAGTTTATCTTCAGGATGATGGATCGCCCGGAAGAGGTAAAGCAAACTGCGGAAAAGCTCACCGAGTTTTTCATTGCCTTCGGCCAGTCGTTATTGGAACACATCCCGCTATTTCATGGCGGAGTCGGCATTTTCTGTTACTGCATGTGGGTACCCAGGCCTGCGATAGCCTACCAGGAGGATGCGGCCTCGCTTCTTTCACCGCAGTTGTACGAACGGTTCATCGCCCCCTGCGACAAGAGGATTGCGGAGAGTTTTTCCGGCTCCTTTCTGCATCAACATTCCACAGGCTTCATACCCGTAGATTCATACCTGAGCATGAATTTCACGGTGATGGAAATGCACATCGATAAAGGCGGGCCATGTGCGGAAGAATTGTACGAAACACACATGAAGATGCTCGAAAAGAAGCCTCTTTTAATCTGGGGTGCCCCGTCGGACAAGGATCTAGACTGGATTTTCAGCAAACTGCCACCTCAAGGCCTGGCGATAAACACGATCGTCGCGGATCTTCAGCGTGTGCAAAAGATTTGGGACAGGTACATAGGATAACTGGGGGCTATACAAGAACGTCAAGTGCCCTGATTGGTCAGTTCTCAGTATTCAACTCGAAACTGCTACGGCTTGCCCACCGCATCCAGGTAATGCACGATCGCACCGATGTTGCCGCCGCTTTCCATCGGGCGCAGTTGGCAGCCATACGGCACACCCTGGGGGTCGTAGAATTCCGGATAGGTCCACTGGGAGCCCACGTTGGCGATGATGGCTTCATACAGTTGCCCTGCGCGTGGGTCGCCGGCGGTGGTTGCTGCCGTCAGGGCCATGCCGATCACATGCCCGGCCACGTGTGAGACTCGCTCGTTGGTGGCGAGCAGGCCCGTATCGGGCGAGCGGAAATTGGCCAGCACAAAATCCAGCGTGCTCTTCAGCCGCGGGTCGCCCTTACCGAAGTAGCCCGTATACGCCGGTCGCAAGGCCGAGGCCACGTTCACCCGCTCGCGATGGTCGCGATATTTCATGGTCGGGTCGGACTCTTTGAAGCACTTTTCGCAGAAGTAATCCCGGCCTTTTCGTTGCAGGGGCACGAATTGATTGCACATATGGCAGGAGCCGACCCGTTGGCCGGGCATATCGTGCTCAGGGACCAGTAAGTTGGCGACGAAGTGGTTACCTCGCCAGAAGGCCGTCTCCATGGCACGCCCTGCCCTGGCTGTCAATTCCAGGGCCTGCTCGGCCTCGCCCGGTTGACCGAAACGGCGAGCCATCTGGGCGTAGAACCGAGCCCCAGCGATGAAGAACAGGCTGGATTCAACCGAGGCGTCCATCATATTAGGCACGTCTGAGCCTTTTATGAGCGACCATCGCTCGGTCTCATCGCCGTGGAATGGGAACAGATCGCCGCCAAGAATACCCACACCCTCTCGGCCGACGCATTCGGCGATTGCCCGGGCCTCACCCACGGTCATCCACCGCCCGATCGCGTGGAAGAAAAATCTTTGCTTGGCTCGCATTGGGTCGAGTTGCCACCTTCGGCCGGTCATCGCCCAAACCTGTCGGCGGTACGAGCTCTGTGCCCAGGGCCAGGCCCGTCGCAATGTGTCCCAGTCGTCGGTGGCCTGGGCATACATCTTCAACATGAACAGCTCGTCGGCGGGTATGAACACATCTTCGTTCTCGTAGGGATTGCGGATTACGTCCAGGCCCAGGTCGTCGGCGTTGCAGGTGCAGCCGAAGTGGTCGAACTTGTGAATCAAGTGCTCGATGATTCCCCGGGCGGCGGCGTGCTGCTTCATGGCCAACAGCCCATACATCACGAAGTTCATGTCCTGAGGGTAGCACAGGGGGAACTTGTGGCCTGCTATGACGCCGCCTTCGTGTCCCGTTTGGACCCGCAGCGCCACGGCGGAGGACTCCAGCGTGAGGCGTGCCTCAGGTGAGGCGTTTTCGGGGATATGCAGGCCCTCAAACCAGCGAAGCTGGGCGTCGAAGGCCTGTCGCTGAATATCATCCAGGTCCTGCGCTGTGACCTCGTTAAGTCTTTCTGTAGCTTCCGGCTGCGTCAAAGCGGCGACCACCCACAGGGCCAAGTCTTGCCCGGGGGAGGCGTCGGCCTCAACCACTATGCTCTTGGACGGCAGGTTCCAGAACCGCGGCTGGAAGGCGCAGAAGAGATCGTTCACCTCCTCGCCTTGATAGTAGGCCCGGTTGGTTTGACCTATCGTCACTTTCACATTCTTGCCGCCTACCATCGCCAGGCCGGCCCATGCCGGGACGGGAATCCGCCCGCCGAAGGCGTACATATTCACGTCGGCCGGGGCCGCCATAAGGGCCCCGGGTGGCAGCGACATCGGCGTTATTTCGATAAAGGACGGACATCGCAGGCAGATAGTCACTCGCCGGTGGTGAGATACGGCAATTCGGCGGCAAAACGCCGCTTGTCCCTCGGGCAGGAAGTCGAGGCATTGCAGCCCAGATGCCTGGTAGAGCCAAAAGCCAGTCTGACTGATTCGCTGCGCCGTCAACGTAGGCGCCTGCTCGTCAAGTCTGATTTCATCCAGGCGGACGTAGTTGGTGAATGAGTAGCTCGGACCGGTTATGCCCAGGATTCGGCCGCCTTCGGCTATAACCAACATGTGGCCGTTGCCAAGCAAATGCAGTCGGTGGTTGGCCCTCTGGCGGAATGGGACGGTCTTGAAATGGGATTCGAGGAGTGTCATTGCTACCTCATGTCGTAACAGAGGTTTGCCGGTTGACCTTCAGTCCACGGCCAACGTGGACTGCTTTGACGCAATACTACTCGCCACGACATGCCGTCACAAGGCCCCCACCCGGCTCAGTAGAAGGGCGATTGCCATGTGCCTTGTCATTCGGTGAAAGAACCATCGAGCTTGCTTGTGGCTAGCGCCTCGCAGGGAGGATCCTATAAACTTGACCGCGGAGCCTGACCAGCAGTTCCTCGTCAGGCCCCTGGGCGGCGAGGAGTTGATTTTCCTGGGGTGTGTTGACCGCAGCCAGTGCAAAGTAGTCGACTTCGAATTGTTTAATAGTCCGGATGTCGGCGGCGTCGGCCTTGATGTCGATGCCGGCCAAATCGGGCGTGTACCACTGGTTGGCTCGGCGGTACAGCGTGCTGTTACCCACCTGCCGGACGTTGGCGACGGTTTCCACTCTGGCGGCTTCGTAGTCGGCGCGGTTGGTGTTGCCTGTCATCGCCGAGGCGAACCGCCAATCCTTGCTAGAGGACCCAGCGGGCATACTCGGAGACGGCGCTGCTACGGCTTGCCCCAGCATCTGCCGAACCATGGCGTTGCGCTGCCCGGCATCACCTGAGGAGACATGGAGCCTTCCGGCCAGATCGAACCGCTCCCCGGCCTTTCGCAAGGCAGCCACGTCGCCGAGGTTGGTATCTTCCTCGGCAAGGAAGGAGGTGTATGGTGTCATGATGCCGTAATCCCGGCTCAGGGTGATTAATTCGTCGATTAGTTCCTTATGCTCGCCGTTGAGTGCGATCTGGTCCATCAGGAAACCCACACGCCGCATTGCCCATACTCGCGGCAGGTACGCCGCTGAGTTGTCTTCGCTGAATGTGTCTAGTTCGACGGGATATTCGAAGACTTTTTCCTTGCCCATGTATCGGCCGTTCAGTACGAGTTGGTGTCGGCCGCCAACGCCGTATCGGCCCACCAGCACCAGTTGCTGGCCGTGGAACAGGTCGCCAATCTCCTGCGGGTACATATGGCCGACCTTGGCGCCATCGACGGCAACCTTCAGATCGATCATCACCGGGTGGCTAATCTTGGCGTACAGGCCGGAGACCTTTGCCTCCAGCGGCTCGTTCTCCTTGACGTAGTCGCTTAGTCCGCGGTTGTCCTTGCTGAGCTTGTCCAGCAGCCGGACGTTTACGTCGTATCCAACGCCAAGGCAAAACAGTCGTGCGCGCCGGCGGTTGGTCTCGGCCGTGGCCTTGAGAATTCCCCGCTCGTCCGTAACGCCGACAGTCGGTTGGCCGTCGGTAATAAACACAACGTATCCCGGCCGATCACTGTCGGTCGGCAGGAGCGACAGGGCGGTGGTAAGGGCGTCTTTGACATTGGTCCCTCCGCCGGCCTCTATGCCCTCTACGAGGTCGGCGGCGTTTTCGACGTGCTCGGCGTCGGCGGGGACGAGGTCGATGTTGAAGAACCTTTCCGCTGAATCCGAGAAGCTGACCACGTTGAAGCGGTCTTCGGCATTGAGATTCTTGACAATCCATGCCAGCGACTGCTTGGCCTGGGCGATCTTCTGACCGCTCATGCTGCCGGAGCGGTCGAGGACGAAGACGATATCTTTGGACACGGCCTTTGGCCGGTCCGCGCCGAAGGTTGGGCTTATCAGCACCATTAAGTACCCGTCCCTGTGCTTGTCGGACCTGTGCGAGATCACCGTCGCGCCTATTTCATTGGAGGCGGTTTGGTAGAGCACTTGAAAGTCGGTTGCGGGAATGGCATTTTCGACATGATACTCGGCCAACACCCTGTTGGGTGCCTTGCGCTGCACCTTCAGCTCGTGCGTCGGACTGTATACCACGCCGATGTCGCCGCGGGCTGCGATGTCGACAGTTACGCTAACCTCGTCGATGGCCTTGGCGGAGAATTTCTCGGTATTCAGCGGGTAGTGTATCGTCACCAAGTCGCGGTCCTTCTTGCACTCGGTGGTGTAGTGGATCAGCACTTGCCGCTGCTCACCTGGCGGCAGCGGGAAGACGCTCGTCTTGTACAGTCCGTATCCGACATATTCCAAGAGGGCAGGATCCTTCTTCTTGCTGACGATCTGCTCGTAGATCTTCCTGGCCTGGTCGGCATTGAGCAGCTTGCCGGTGAGTTCCTTGCCGTCGGCGATTATCGTCATCTTGTCGATCCCGGCGCCTGGGGGCACGGGAAAGAGGTACTGCACCTCGATCGGCGTCTTGCCAACGTTGACAAATGCCTGGTCGATTTGGACTTGGGCGACCTGGTCACTGACGTGGATTTTCACGCGATGGTACTTGACCGCCCACTCCCCGCGTACCGGCAGATCATCTCGAACCGGGACAAGCATCCCGTCGGCTTGCACCGATCCGGCCGTTGCGGCCAACAAGGTCGCGGCCACGGCAATTCGCACCAAGAAGTTTTTTGTAGCAGTCATGGCAAATACCTCCCGGACAAGTTGTCATTCAATGCTGCCGATGTCTTCGACGCGGTGGAGTCGGTTTGGTTCCCAGAAAACGCCGGCAAAAGGAAAGAATTGCTGTCGGCCGTTGCCGCAAACCCCAGAAGCACAGTTGTGGCCACGATGTAGACGTAAGGACGGCGCCGAGTCAAGTATTCTGAAGACTCTCGACGCCGTCTGGCCGAGCTGTAACGTCGGATGGCCTATGGGCCATCGCAGCTCAACCATCCGCTGCACCTAGTAGTAGATACGGACAGGCCACACACAGGTTCACGTATTTCGGGTATGGAATGCGATATTTTTTCTTTTCTTCATTCGAGACAATGGCTTTGCCAGGTCTGAATCTCACGAAGCCTTGAGACGCTCCCGCCGCGGGCTGTCATACAAACAGGATAAGAATGAATAGCTACGAATTGTCGGCAGTTGCCATGCTTGAAGGGGGCCATTCCGGCGCAAGGTAGCTTTTGACTGGAAAACGTCTTACGTTTGCACTGGATATATGGATAAAAGTCTCATGCGCGAGCGGGCCTGCGTCCGATAATTAGTCCGTGGGTGTGGATTGCCCATGCCGAATTAGTTAGATTGTTGGCGAGGAGTTCGCCTGTGGCTGACGTATTGGAACAGAACGAAGTAGACGCCCTTTTGGCAGCGGTCGAGGCCGGTGAAATACCCAGCCCACGGGTTGACGAAGACAGCACGGCCAAGCCGAAAGAGAAACAGATCGATGAATACGATTTTCAACGTCCCGAACGTGTCAGCAAGGAGCAGATGCGTTCGCTAGCTTCTTTGCACGAGACATTCGCCCGCAGTTTTGGAGCGGCGATGAGCGGCTTTCTACGGACGATCGTCGAAATCCGTGTTTCCGGTATCGAACAGCTCACTTATGGCGACTTCATTCAGAGTTTGCCCTCACCGACCTGCTTCAACCTGATAGCCCCAGACAAACTGGAAGGCCAACTGTGCCTGGAGATCAGCCCGCTGATCATCTATCCCATCATTGATCGGCTACTAGGCGGGTCCACGGCGGAGATGTTCATTCCACAACGGCCGTTGACTGCTATCGAGTTACGGCTGGTCAACCGCATCCTTGATCTGGCGCTGAATAGCTTGGCGGAGTCATGGAGCAATATTTTAGAACTGAAATTTAGTTTAGAAGAGAGCGAGTCCAATCCCCAATTGGTTCAGATCGTCCCGCCAAACGAGGTGGTCGTAGTAGTCGGCTTCGAGCTGAAAATGGGTGGACGGGTTGGAACAATGGGGCTATGTATCCCCTTCAACGTTATCGAGCCGGTTGTGCCTCAGCTAAGTAACCAAAGCTGGCTGAACTATCACAAACGGGCTTCTCAGCAAGAAAGTGCCGCCGGAGTGTCGTTGCAAGTTCAAAGGGCTTTCGTGCAGATGCGGGCCTTTCTGGCGCAGACCACCATCACCGTAGCTGACTTGGCTGGTTTGTCCGTTGGCGATATTATCACCACTGATCGTGCCGCCAACGCGGAGATAGTTCTCGAAGTCGAAGGCAGGAATAAACTCGCAGCCCGCCTTGGCCAGCACAAGGGCGCCAAGGCACTTAAGATTACCCGAAAACTGGAGTCGGGAGCCCGCGTGTAGGTTTTTTTATGGGCCTACCTTGACGAAGTCTTCGTCCTTCGTAGCTCCGGCCGCAGACGAATTAGGCAAGTTTGTTTCCAGATGCCCGCGAGCCTGCCGCCACATTCCCACTGCTTCGAGAATCATCCACGCCTCCAATGCAAGGATGCCCGCGCCCACGCCCACCAGGTGCCATTGTCCTTTGTGGAAACATTCGGTGACTTGGTGCACCATTGCCCATGCGGGCATGACCAGCATGGCGATGCCTGGTACAAGTGTGTAAACCACCGGACGTCGGCGGCGGAGAAGATAAAACGTGATCACCATAAATGCCAGTCCAGCAAGAAGTTGGTTGGAAGCTCCGAACAATGGCCAGAGCAAGAGACCGCCACTTCCACTGGTAGCGTTCAGCGCATCAAGCCAGGTGGCACCAGGTTGTTTCGCCAGATATGCAGCCATTGCCCCTGGTGCTGGCAATAATGCCACGATGCCCGCGGTCACAACAGCAAAGGCAGTTGCCCCGTGCCTGGAAGTGAGGGATTTGATTCGTAATGCTGTGCCAAGCTCTGTTACCACATAGCGTTGTAGCCGAGTGGCGGTGTCCAGCGTTGTCGAGGCGAAACAAGCCACCATAACGCCCATGATTGCCACAGCCATCCCAGTTGGGATACCCAGGCTTCCAAGAAAATTCCCGGCCCCGCGAACGAACGCAGCCACTGTAGACCCAAGTTGGCCGGCTAATTTCCAGTTTCCATATTGTTTTTTCCAGGCGATCTGCCCCGCGAGTTGTACCTTTACCCGATTGCCGTTCTTGAGAACAAGCAAGGATCCGCCAGCCAGCTTGATCTTCTGCCCCACCGGACAGACCGCAACATCGCCGTGTTGGTTACGGACACAGACCTCATTATTTACGGCGTAAACTTCGTACTTTGAGCCGGTTATGTCGGAGAAAAATGTTGTATTGCCCCGCTTGAAATCCAGATCGTTCCCCATACCAATTCCAGCGGCGACGGCACAAATTACCATTACGGCCAGGGCGGCTTCGGTAAGCATGCTCCCATAACCCACGAGCAGAGCATGCGGCTCTCGGGCGATCTGTTTGCTTGAAGTGCCGCTGGCAACCAGGCTATGAAAACCGCTGACGGCACCGCATGCTATGGTGATGAACAGGAAAGGCCAAATTGGCGGGGCCTCGGCGGGGTGCATATCCACGGCTGGCGCGACAAGCTCCAGTTGCTGCCCGTTCAGGCCTGAAAAACTGGCCACGCCTATGCCTGCGACTATCAGGAACATTGCCACGATGAGTTGATGGCTGTTAATGTAATCCCTAGGCTGCAACAGCGTGGTTACCGGCAAAACGCTGGCAATATAACAATAGATCATGAGAATCAAGACCCAAATCCAGGTCGGCATATCTGAAAAGAAGTTACCGATGCTCTGGAAGCCGGTGAAATAGTTGCCGAGCCAGACGGTGAAGTACATGATGGCCAGCACTATCAAGGCCGGCCAAAACAGGTGTCCTTTGCGGCGGTAGGTCCACCAGCCTATCGCCACCGCCAGAGGAAGTTGCAGCCAAACCGGGATTACGCTGCAAGGGAACTGTTTGAAAACCAGCGCGATCACCATGCCGAAGATGGCCAACACGATCAGCAGACAGAGGAACAGAATCAGCAGGAACAGGATCTTCGCGCGGGGATTTATCAATCGGCCGGCCACCTCACCGATTGTCTGGCCCCGGTTGCGAAGGGAAACGACAAGGGCTCCGAAATCATGCACGGCCCCGATGAAGATACTTCCCAGAAGCACCCACAGCAGCGCGGGCACCCAGCCCCACATAATAGCGATTGCGGGACCTACTATAGGTCCTGTGCCGGCGATGGAAGTAAAATGGTGCCCGAAAAGGACTTCAACCCGAGTGGGCACGTAATCCACACCATCATTGATTTCGACGCTTGGAACCACTCGATTCGCGTCCAGGCGAAACAGCTTTCGCGCCAACCAACGGCCGTAAGTGTGATAGGCAACAATGAAGCCCAAAAAACTTCCCAGCGCTATTGCCAACGTTCCCATGAGCAAGCCTTGTTCGACGTACAGATCCGGAACCGACTTTCGAGTGGGTGGCAATTATAGACGTCTTTTGCGGCGAACAGAAAAATATTTTGTTGTTCCACGTCATCGACTTTGGCAATGAATGGGAACAGATGTTAAATAACAGTCGGCTGTCGGCGTAGTGAGCGTAAGCGAACGAAGCCGACAGCCGCGGATTCGGCTCTGGAACCCTCCGCTGGGAGCAGGTACAAGGAGCCGATCATGGCAAAGAACATCGTTAACCAGATCCGCAAAGCCACCCGTAAGGAAGTTCTCCGCTGAAGAGAAGATTCGTATCGTCTTGGAGGGTTTGCGTGGCCAGATTCCCATCAGCGAACTGGCTCGCCGCGAAGGCATCTTCCCGCCGGTCCGTTCGCTCCGCCTCTTGCAGCAAGTGCTCAATGTCGGATTGCAGTTGCCGCTCCAGTTAGACGGCCTTGATGACGAAGTGCACCATGTCCTCTTGTGGCACCCAATCCCGCAGGTCCGGGGGAAGCAGCATGGTCGTATTCCGGTCGATGTCAATCAATCGTGTAGACATGTAGGCAGGATACCCGCCGACGCGTTACAATACGCGCCCAAAGCCCGACAAACTCCTAGCGCCAGGCGGAATGTCTCGTAATGTGAGCCTGCAATGTATGTTCCAATCGGCCTAAGGTTTTTACCGCTTGCTGGCCGATCAATCCTTTGCGTGCCTGCACTCGCTCTGCCGCAGAGGCGGCACGAACCTGGCGAAGCCGGGCCTTCCGCGGAGCGGTGGTCACATCCGGGGTGGATTCCCCAAGACATAAGTGATTAGTGTTTCCACGAACCTTCGGGGCGTCCTTCGATCCTAGCCGCGAGGGGCTGAATGGAAACATGGAGGTAATGTCCATGCTTACCGCCACAATTGTAGTGGCTGATACCCACGAACTGTTCGCCCAGGGTTTGCGACATCTGCTGGAGGCCAAGCCGGGCCTGAGCGTCATTGATCTGGTGAACGACGGCTTCGCGGCGCTGGAGACCTGCCGACAGCGGCCGCCACACCTGCTGATGATCGACGCTATGATCGGTGGCTTGGACGCCATGGAGGTCTGCCGGCAGCTTCGCCGCTACTCCAGCCCAACACGCGTGCTGGTTACTATGCCACACACCCAGTATGAGCTGACGGCCCAGGCCATGAAGTGCGGCGCACAAGGCGTCGTGCTCAAGTCAATCAATTTGGATAAACTGTACACCGTCATCGAATCTATCTTGGCCGGAGAAAAGTTCTTCCCGTCAGAGTTGACGCACAGTCGGGGCCGATACGTCAGTGAGGAGGCCCCTAGCGAACCGAACACCCCATACTCCCGACTCACCGCACGCGAGCGGACCGTGTTCAAGCTGCTTGCCGAAGGCCACAGTGTCAAACAGGTCGCCAGCCATCTGGAACTGAAACCCAAAACCGTGGACGTACACAAGACCAACCTGATGAGAAAGCTCGACGTCCATGACCGTAGCGAACTGATACACTTCGCATTCCGCGAAGGACTCATCGACGCCGCTTCCGGACTGAACGCATTTTAACCCAGTGTGGCACTGGCAAAGAGGACACAACTCAATAGCGTTACGTGGGCTGTTGGCTTCTTATACGATATGGGCAACGCAGCAAGTCGTTGTCTCATGCCACCGGCGATTCGGCATAGGCGAATGATTCAGTGACGCCTGCCTTCAACTGAGCCAGCTTGTCGCGTACAGGGCAAAACGTATTTGTCTGCAACAGCTTGCGGAGTTTGCCGGCTGTACGACCTAGATTCACGCGGTGGCGAATGTTGCCCAAGGTGCCGATAGGAACCACCGGCTGGCCGGGGTCGAACTCCCAAGGGTGCAGGTACAGCATAGCCGATCGCCCCTGCCTTGCCCATTCGCGCAGAACACGTACCACAACCGCCACCGGCATCAGCCGAAAATATCCCCCACCGCCCAGGGGAATGTTCAATCCAACAAGCCGATGGGTCATGGGCGGGATTTCCAAAATCCTCGCTCCACCTGCTCCGACGGCCCAATGCGCCTGCTGAGGGGCGTCAGGGACGCCATAGCGGTCGTGGCGGATCGGCTGAACGCTGGAATCGTACGCGAAGCCCAGTTCAGCCAGGATGTCGATCGCCCAAGCCGTTCGGCGAACCAGCCCGAATGTCGCCGCCCGATAACCCAGTACGGACGCGGAGGTCAGGTCTTCCAGCAGTGCCTTTGCCGCCAATGTATCTTGACGAAAGCCAAGCGGGCCCAACCGGGCGATCATCTCGTGGTCATGCCCATGGCAGGCGACCTCGTGCCCGCCGGCCAAGATGTCCCGCACGAGTTGCGGGTGCGATTTGGCCACCTTACCCAGCACAAAAAACGTTGCCCGCACATCCGCCTCTCCAAGCAGTTCCAGAACGCCGGCCATCTGCCCGTCGATTCGGCTGGGCCACTGCCGATAACGTTGTTGGCCGATAGCTGCCCGAAACGCCTCGCAGTGAAAATACTCCTCCACGTCGAAGCTCAGCATGTGCCGGATATTGCTTTGCGTATCTTTTCCCATGTGTCTTGTAGATGTCTTGATTGCCACGATCGAGGCGCTCGTCGTCTCAGCCGACCCGCTTGACGATGTGCGGGCCAAAGGCCCTGGCGAGGCAAGCGGGTGCCCGGCGCCACGCGCTTTGGACCAGGGTGATGATCCGACTGTCATCGGCGTCGGCGCCGGCCGGCCGGCCCGGCTCGGCCGACCAACTGTGCCAGTACAGTTGTACGGGTCGGGCGCCCCATTGGGCCTTGAACTTGTATGTGCCGCTGTCGCGAGAACTGCGCCCGAAACAGAACCTCGGCGTCTGCCCGCATGCAGACGATAGAATCGTCCAATACATCAGGTGACTGGGGCAAAGGTGATTGAACCGGCGCAGACTCGACGCCCACGGCACCTGCCAGGTCTGCGTCTCGGCTAGCACCAGTCC
Organism: Planctomycetota bacterium; assembly: GCA_013203365.1. Classification (GTDB taxonomy): domain Bacteria; phylum Planctomycetota; class Phycisphaerae; order SM23-33; family FEN-1343; genus JABMQG01. The sequence continues at coordinate 12,428 of JABMQG010000064.1, forward strand.
ACCGGCAACCGTCGTTTGTCCTTGCCTGACCAATAACAGCCGGGCCAGTTGGCCGAAGCTGCGAAAGACCTCGCGGAAAAAACCAAGCGACTGAGGCGGCGAGCCCAAGTCACGCATATTGACCGAGTAAACAGAATAAAACTCGCCCAGACTTTCCTGCCCGGCCCAACGGGCGTGCAAACCCGTCTTCACGGCCTTGCGGATCTGATTGCGAACCTTGGCGCCGAATTGCCTCCATAACTCGCCGGCCTCCACCGGAAGATCGAGTGCCATCGCCAGCTTGTCCGTTCGTGTCCGGGCGGGGGACTGATACCCTGGCGACTCGGCTATTAGCGAGCGAAGAACAAGCTCGGCATCCTGTTGCCGGGCAAGATTTACCGCGGCTGTGAGCAGCGCCCGATGGGCCTCGGTGTCGTCGGTCAATATGCCGGCATAGTCTAACCAAGGCAGTGATACAAGCCGACGGCCGAACAGCCGACTGCTCTGCAACGCCAGCGGCAATGCCCCGACAACACTTCGGCCTCTACAGGCGAGCAGATAATGACACGAAAGCCCGTACGCCGATCGCATCGCCTGCTGCCAGCCCCAGCGGTGCCACACACACCCGCCAGGGCTAGACGCGACGTAGGCGTCCCAGACGCCGCCGTCGCCGCAACGCTGTACCCGCGTGCCGGCCAAGTCGCCGTCGACCGAACTCGCACCCACAACGCCCTCGATGGCATGCTCCAACTGACGGGCCCGGGCCTCCCAACTGTCCTCGGCAATGGCCGCCCGCATCTCCGCAGGCCGAACGCGACCATTCATACAAGCGGCCCGGCAGGCGGTAATGTAGTCCGCGGGCGTCTTAGCCAGGTGAATCAAATGCCCATAGCGGCGAAGGTCCGGCACGTCCACCGCTACCACGGGCTTGCCCACGGCCAGGCACTCACGAATCTTCAGCGGCGCCGACCGCCGAATCTGCTCGTCAAGCACGTAAGGCAGCAGAAGCACGTCCACGTGTCTGAGATATCGCGGCAATTGCTCGTAGGGCTTCGCACCGAGAACGTGGACGTTCGGCAGACACGAGAGCGCCGAAATGTCGGTCTTGACCGGCCCCAGAAGGACCAGATTCGCCGCCGGCAGTTCACGCGCCAGCCGAGCCAGCATGGCCAGGTCCACCTTTTCATAGATAAGCCCGAAAAAGCACAGCCGCGGATGGCTGATGCCGACCAGTTCCGCCGGCTGGGGCAGTGGAGCGTCCACGGCGGCGAAATGGGCCAGGTCCACACCGTGGGGCAGAAGTTCCACCCTGGCAGCTGGCTTGACAATCCGTCCTTCGGAAAGGGCCTCACTCACCGGCAACAGCAAATCGGCACAACGGGTGAGCTTGGCGTCCTGCTCCGCTATCACCTTGCAGTCTCCGCCCGGCCAATGGCGATAGTCGTCGGTGACGTAATAGACCACTGCAACTTCGCCCAACTGCCCGACGTATTCGGCCGCGGTCGGTACGCTGCTAAACAGCACAGGCTGATGCATTCCGCACCGCCGAATAATCCGGCAAAGCTGCGGGGCCAGAAGTCGGCTGTTGATTCGACCCGCGGCCCCGCCGGCGACGGGCAGCATTGGCGGGCAGTAAACAAAGAAATCATCGCTCAACTGCCGTAGCGGATGGGCCCATTGCCGAAATTTTTCCAGCCCACGCGCGATGGTGAACCCGTCGGCCCGCACCGATCGCATGCCGATCGTGTTCACCCACAGTACCCGATGCCGCCGGGCCAAATGCCTGAACAAGTGCTGGCAACTGGAAGGGTGTCGGCCCCAGTCATCGCTGAAGACGACGAAATCCATTGCACCTCCGCTCATGACCGTTCCGACTGAATTGGCCGTCTGCCAAGTAGTTAATATCGGCCTACCGATGAGTATTTCGAGAGGATTTCGCCAGCGGTCGGCCGCTTCGACAATCGCTGCAAACGGCGTGCTCCCAACGCATAAGCAAACAGCGTGCAAAGTTTCCCCAGCCCCTGTGTCGATCATCAAACTGGTGC
>JABMQG010000065.1 GCA_013203365.1 Planctomycetota bacterium
AAGCCAGAGGGTTATTAGGATAGGCTCTCAATAGTTACTCGTCTTGCAGCAGGCTCATTCCGACCCTGCCGTCGGGAACCCCGTCCCATTGGTGGCGCTTGGCGGCGTCGGTTATCATCTTGGCCAGTCTCATTGCCGCGAAGCCATCCTCCGCTGAGACGGCCGGGGGCGTTCCGGAGCGTAGGCTGGCGACGAACGCCTCGGCCTGCCGGCGAAGGGGTTCGGTCGTCTCGTCAACGACGAGTTGTTCGATCTTGACGAGGTTTGTGTAAGCGATCTTCTGGGCGAGATCCCGCAGGTTGTCCACGCCGACTTTGAGCGCCATTTGGATCAGGTCGAGGTTCTTGCTTTTCCTGACCACCATGCCGGTGTTGGCCTGATAGTCGACGGACAGGTATGCCTCTTCGCTGAAGACCCTCATCTTTCGTTCGCTCTTGATCGCCAGGCGTGACGCGGTGATGTTGGCCACGCATCCGTTCGCAAACGTGACGCGGGCGTTTGCGATGTCTTCGGTTTCGCCGATGACGTTGACGGCAACGGCCTCCACGCGGGTGACCCGATCGCAGCCGGCCAACATTAGCACAATGTCAATGTCGTGTATCATCATGTCGAGTACGACACCCACGTCGACGGATCGGAAGGTGTAAGGGCTGATTCGGTGCGATTCGATGAATTTGGGCTTGATGGCGTACTTGGCCATGGCGATGACGGCGGGGTTGTACCGTTCGGCATGACCCACCTGAATGACCGCGCGGGTTCGCTTGGCCAGTGCGATCAGTTCCTGAGCCGAGTGCAGGTCATCCGCGAGGGGCTTTTCGATCAGCACACCCTTGCCGGCGGCAACGAAAGGGCGGGCGACGGCCATGTGGCTTACGGTCGGCACGGCAATGACGGCGGCGTCGGCCTCTTCGACGAGGTCCGCCGCGTTGGTGAAGCACCGACAGCCGCGTTCCGCTGCGACGGAAGCGGCGAGGGCCTCCTTGACGTCGGCAATTCCGACCAATTCGACCTCGGGCATTTCCGAGAGCACGCGGGCGTGAAGCTTGCCCATGCGACCGGCCCCGATGACGGCGAGCTTCAGTGTCATTATATCTGCCCTCGAATTGTCCGGAGCAGATCCGCCGGCAGGTATTGCTCCGCCTCCGGTGGGATCTGATCGCGGAACTGCTCCCTATACCGTCCGAATCGCCCTAAGAGTGATTCCCGGCAGAATCGGCAAAGGTCTTCGACGTCGGGGCTGAGCGGCCCTCTACGCTGCAACTGCTCGAGTTTCGTCTTCATTGCGGATTCATTTTCAAACAGCGCCGACAGTGCCTTTCTCAGCTCGGCCTCGTCTTGGTCGCCAAGGCCGGCAGCTGCGATGCCGGCCTCGTGCAGGCCTCGGATCATGGGTGTATCGCAATAGTAATTATTGGAGTAGTAGTTCACGAAAGGTGGAATATCACGGCGAACGGGGGTGCGAGGCCCGACCCGTGCATATCGGCCAATTCTGGCGAAGTGGTGAACGCCGGTCATACTCTCGATAACGGCCCCGCGTTGAACGACGATGTGCCCGGCGAGAAGCACTTTCGGCCCCAACCGGGCGCCGTCGGCGATGTAGCAGTCGTGAGCGACGTGGCAGGCGTCCCCTAAAACGATGTCACTGCCGAGGTACGTAACCCAGCCGCCACATTCGGTACCCACGTTGATGGTGACGTTGTGCCCGATGCGATTTCGATCGCCGATCAGCAGGTAGGTGTTCCCCCCGCGGTATTTCAAATCCTGCGGCTCCCCGCCGAGCACGCTGCCGGTGTCGATTACGTTGTCGGTGCCAATGATGGTTTGACCCATGACGGTGACCCGGCTGCTAAGCTTTGTGCCTTCCCCGATACGAACGCCGGGGCCTATGACGCACCATCGTCCAATGCGACATTGGGGATGGATTTGGGCCTCAGGCGAGATCTCGCATAGAACTTTGACGTCGGCCATGGGTCAGCAGCCTTTCTTCCCCGGCCGATCGTCGCAGCCACAACCGCAGCCGCCTCCAGTTCGACCGGCGAGAAAATCCACCAGATACCGCAGATGCTCATCCAGGTCGCTTCTTCGGCCCCACTCGACTAAAGCTTCGTCGGCTACACTGCGGTCGGCGCCATCGAAGATGGCGCGGAACGCTTCTTTCAAATCGGCGATGGTCTTTTCTTTGAATCCACACCGCTTGAGGTTTTCCGTATTGACCCCGCGAACCTGAAACGGGAAGCCCAGTAGCATGGCGTAAGGCGGTGCGTTGCGGTCCACCCCGGCGTAGCCGCTGGTAAAGCTGTATCGGCCAACGGTCACGTCCGGGGAGATTCCGGTGAAGGCAGAGGCCCAAACGTGCGACTGGATGAAGGCCCGGTCGCCCACATGACTGTAATTGCCGAGCACTATGTTGTCGGATATCTTCGCGTCGCTGCTGATTAGGCAGCCCGTCATCAGCAGGTTGTCATTTCCTATGTAGGTCTCGGCCGACCCATTTGCCTGGCCCGGGAGAACAACGGTGTGCTCTCGGATCATATTGCGGTCGCCGATGACGATTTGCCCGGTCTGGGACTCGTCTTCGGAGCCGATTACTGCGAAGGGATATATGTGGTTTTCTTTGCCTATGCTTACCCGGCCGATGAGGACGACGTTGTTGTCCACTCTGGTGCCTGGTCCTATGTACACCTTCGGCCCTATGTAGGAGAACGCGCCGACGACGACGTCGTCAGCGAGGTTTTCCGGGCACGTTACGACTGCATGTGGCGAAATCCGCGGCATTGAACCTTCCTAACCGACGTCTTCGTCGATGAGCATGAACTTGATTTCCGCCTCGGCGGCCAACTTGTCGCCGATCATGGCCCGGCACCTGCAATGTCCGGTTCGACTGCGGATATGGAGACTTTCGGACTCTATGATCAATTGATCCCCCGGCCTGGCGGCTCGTCGGATCTTTACGCGATCCATGCTGACGAGCATGGCCACCTTGCCCGTGTTGTCCAGTCGCCGGCTCAGCAGGATTCCGGAAAGCTGGGCCATGGCCTCCAGCACCAGCACTCCGGGCATTACCGGCTGGCCGGGGTAATGGCCCTGAAAAAACGGCTCGTTTATAGTCACGTTCTTGATTCCGACGGCCCTGCGGTCACCGTCCAGCTCGATCACTCGATCGATCATCAAGAATGGATAGCGGTGTGGCAAAATTCGCTGGATGTGGCGGATGTCCAGCAACGGCTCGCGAATGGCCTGCTTGCTCCACTGGTCGGTGGTGAGTTGGGCAACCAGTCGGCTGACGAGCTGGTGGTTCAGTGCGTGGCCTGATTTATACCCCACGATTCGCCCGTGCAAACGCCGGCCTAACAGGGAAAGGTCGCCGATCAGGTCGCAAAGCTTATGACGGACGGGTTCGTCCTTGAATCGAAGTTCATTGCCGATCGGCCCGTTATTGCCCATGACGAGAATGTCCCGCTCGGTCAGGTGCGGCCCAAGGCCCTGCGCACGCAGTTGGTCGGCTTCGGCTTTCAGCAAAAACGTCCGCGCCGGCGCCAGGTGGGTGGCGTAATCATCTCGGCCGAGTCGGAACGCGAACACTTGCCGGCCAATGCCCGGCTGGTCCGGATAATCGAGGTCGTACAACAGGTCCAGGTACTCGCCGTTCGCTGGCAGTGCGGTCAGCGTGGCCTCGCCGTCCGTGACGGTGATGGGCTCGGTAATCACGCAGATTTTGGGCTCGGCGTCTTGTTCCTGGACGCCGGCCTTGATCAGGGCCTCTACGAACGGCCTGGCCGATCCGTCTTCGTCAGGAACTTCGGGGCCGGCCGCGTCGATGAGAAGGTTGTCCAACCCTAGGCCGCTGACGGCGGAAAGCACGTGTTCGACCGTCTCGATGCCAGTTGTGCCGTTGCAGAGGGTTGTTCGACGTGCTCGCTTGGCGACGTTGGCTACGTTGGCGGGGATCCGGACGTCCTCGTCCAAGTCGGTGCGAGTGAATACCACTCCGGTGTTGGGACCGGCCGAGCGAAAGCACAGCCTGCACTGCTGGCCTGTGAACATCCCTCGGCCAGCCATCTCCACACTACGGGCGATGGTCCTTTGTCGCGTTTTCAAGCCCATTTACTCGTGCCTGCAATTGTTCGAGTTGCTTTTTAAGTTCCGGCAGTTTCTGTTGCAGGTGGTAGACCCGCACACACTGCCGCTCATCGAATGCCGGTATCCCGCCGATTGTCTGGCCGGGCGGGACATCCTGGAGCACAGCCGAGTACGCCGCCACTCGGACCTCGTCGCCGACTGTTATATTATCACGTATTCCGGCGTGTCCGCCAAGGACAACATAGTCTCCCAGTTTACTGCTGCCGGCCACGCCGACAAGACCGGCCAGTATGACGCCCTTTCCGATCTGAACATTGTGGGCGATTTGGACGAGGTTGTCGATCTTGGTTCCATCGCCGATGCGGGTAGCGCCGAACTTGGCGCGGTCGACGCAGCTGCAAGCCCCTATCTCCACGTCGTCGCCGATTTCCACCGTGCCTATGTGGGGGATCTTGTGGTACGCCCCGTCCCGGAAGTAGTACCCGAAACCATCGGCGCCTATGACGGCGTTTGCATGCAGTCGGCAGCGCCTGCCAATGCGGCAACGGCGGCTTACTACGACGCCAGGCATGAGTACGGAGCCGTCGCCGATCACGGCGTCCGCACCCACATAAACGTTGGCGCACACCACGACATTGTCTCCGAGCGTAGCGCCCGCGCCGACGACAGCGTGTGGGCCGACCGCCACGCCGGAACCTAGTAGGGCGGTCGCGTCCACGACGGCCGAGGGGTGTACCCCTTCGGGCGGGAGGTCTTCGGGATCGGCTAGGAGGGCG
>JABMQG010000004.1 GCA_013203365.1 Planctomycetota bacterium
AGACTCGTACCGGAGCACATGCAATGACCGTAGCGGTCTGGTCGTCACGACATACACTGTTCTACCGAGAATCATGGCCGGCTCATCCTGAAGGTGAGGTCTACGGCCAGCTTGAACATCTGCTCAATTATTTCGAGCACCGACGGACACTCCGGTCGGATGGGAAGGGCCGCTAGGGACGGGGTCCTTAAAAGGGGCCCGGCATGCCTGGCCCCTTTTTTTTACTTCAGGGCGATCTTGTCGAGCCTAAGATGCTGCCGGCCGCCTTTGAAGTGTATATTGACTGTCGGCAGGTCCAACGTGACTTCGCCCCTGCTGTTGCGTTTAATACGTATTGATCTGATGGGCTCCCTGGAAAACGCGCTGACAAGCGCCAGACGGTTGGTGGCCGGCATGGCAATTCGCAGAACGCTTTCCGTTAGGCTGCCCACCGAATGTTCCTCGCCGGCGCAAGAGAACTTGCTGTCGGCTGCAATCCGAAAATGCAGCTCGCTCTGCTGGCCGATAATCCTGCCGGCATGCCCGCGAAACTTCAGCTGCCCAAATGTATGCCAGCAGGCTTCACTCTTCTCCGCTACGGCGTTGACCAGTTCATCGAACACGATGAGTGTGTGGCCGATGCGCTTCGGCCCGGCGACAACCAAGATCACGTGTCGGTTAAACCGGACGGCCTCGCCTAAGGCCGTCCCGGCGCTGGCGGTGACCCAGCGGTAGTTGTCGCCTTGCTCGGCTTCAACAATCTGGCCTTGAGCGTCGATGCGATGGCCACGACCATCGACGCTCAACGTGTTATGCCCTTGTGCCTGGGCCTGGTAGAACGTGTAACGATTCGGCGTGAAATAATAAGCATGCGTGAACGGCGGATTGCCAAGGTCCGCCAGCAGCATCTCGCCGTCGATCTGCAGCTGAATGCTGTTCATGTCGAGGTGGCTGTGGTGTGCCGACAGATCGCCGGTCTTGATTGAGACGTACAGGTTCGGATGCGGCCATTCATCGCAAATGGCGGCCCAGCCGATTTCATTATACACCTTCACCGGCGACAAATTCGGCGCAGGTTCGCATTCCTGGTCCATCGGCCGAAACAGCAACCCTAGTCCAGCATCCGACCAGCCGGTGCTGCTGACGTCGCGGTGCAAAGCGTAACGGTCCAGCCACCAGCAGGTCTCCTTGATGCCGTATCGCCTAACCAGTCCATACAGCACCCCGTACAGCGGCACTGACTGGGAGTCGCCGAAGCTGGCGCTGTGGCCCCGAGGGCTGAAGTAAACGCCAAACAAGCCGGCCGTCTCCATGCCTCTCTGGTGAAAGATCGTTTGGTCATCCATCAGGCGGTCCATGGCTTCACCAAACAGCAGCAGATACCGCAGGGCGTAGCCCCAGTAGCCAATTCCTTCGTCCCAGCCGCCCTCTCGCCCCAGCGCATCGAAGAAGACCTTAAGCCCGATTCGGGCCCTATGGACGGATTCCAATGCTTGCGGGTCCTCATCGCTCAATGCCAATGCCGCCAGGCCGCAGCCGCTGTTCATCACGGCGTTCCAGTTGTGATAACAGTTGTACCACCACGCCCCGTCGGCCACGGCTGCCGCGTAGGCCGCCACACCCTTCTCGCGAAGCGCATGCATACAACGAAGCCGATCGATCTCAGTCAAGTCCTCCTCCAGCCAGTCCAGCGCCACCGCCATTGTCGTGCAACATTCTGCCGTGCACAGGTCCGCCTTGGCATGGTCGTGACATGGATCGATCCAGGTGCTCCAACCGGCTAGCAGCTTCATCTCTTCAATCGCCCTATCTCGATATGCGGTGTTGGGCTCAATGTGATGACAGATTATCAGGTCGAATATCCGCCCCTGGCAGTCTCGTGCCGCGGTTAGCGCCGGGCCCCACATGCCTTGAAGGTGTCGACCGCGCCAATCAGTCTCAGTGATCGGCTTTGACTCCAACACCAGCGCACAGCGTTTGCGCAGAGTCTCGTAAATGGCGTCGAACGGCCGACGGTCTACACGATTGCGAAGCTCCGTCAGTTCCCGACGAGTGGCCAACAAACCTCGGTTCATACAACACCTCCCATAGCCGAATTACCCGCCGATCAGGATAGTCTCTCAGGGCAGCCGCCGCAAGTCGGTTACCGGTTCCCCAGTCCCTTGCCGCGGCCATTGGCCTTTACAACCTGCCGACTGCGGCTTTGCCTTGGCCGCGTCAGGCCGCACAGACAGCACAAAGCCGTTGCTTTGCCAGTTTCATTTAAGAGCCGACTCGTTCGCTCCGGGAAACTGCATTGACTCGTTGACTGGCTCTAGAGTTCCCGTCGTTCGTTCAACGCGTCGGTGAGGATGGACTGGTTGGAATACTCGATGCTGCCCCCGACAGGCAATCCGCGGGCCAGGCGGGTGACCTTGACCGAAGGCAAATCCTTCAGCCGCTCGACTATGTGCAACGCCGTCACGTCGCCGGCGACCGTGGGGTTGGTGGCGAGAATCACCTCCCGAACACCGCCCTTGCGGACGCGGGCGAGCAACTGATCTATGGTCAAATCCTCAGGCTCGACGCCGTCAAGCGGGGCGATCTGCCCCATCAGCACGTGATAAACGCCCGAAAACACGCCCGTCACTTCAAGCGAAAGCAGATCCTTTGGCTGTTCGACAACACAAATGCAGCCGGCATCACGACCTGCATCGGAGCAGATCTCGCACAATCGGTCCTCAGCCAAATTGAAACATACCGAACACGGCCGAACGTTTGCCTTTACATCGGCAATGGCCTCGGCCAGCGCCAAGGCCTCTTCGCGAGGGGCCTTGAGCACGTGAAAGGCCAGGCGTTCGGCGGACCTCGCCCCAATACCAGGAAGCTTGGCAAACTCCGCCTGAAGACGCTCAACCGATTTGGTGTAACCAGCCATCATTTCACCTGCCTGGCAACTACGGGTCTTCCCCAGTGGCTACTGCCCGGGGCCGAACAGGCTGCTCAGCCCAGGCAAATTCATTCCGCCGGTCAGTTCTTCCATCATCTCGGCCATGGCCTGACCGGCCTGGGCCTGGGCGGCCGAAACCGCAACTTTGATCAGGTCTTCCAGCATCTCCACATCGCCACCTTCGACGAGCTCCCTGGAAATCTTCACGTCCACCAGCTCCAGCTTCCCGTTCACCGTAGCCGACACCACGCCACCACCGGCCTGGGCTACAAACTGCCTGGCATTAAGCTGTTCCTGCAAGGCAGGCATCTTCTGCTTCATCTCCCGCATCATCTTCATCATATTAGCAAAGTCGCCGAACACTGTTTGCTCCAAGTACTTGTCTTGACGTCGGCTATCCTGGCACTTGCAGGGTCAGCCGGCCTCGTTCACCTCGTCCTCATTCTCCGCCTCCGGAGAACGGGAAGTATCCACGTCGTGGCGAATGTCAACTAGAGCCCCGCCGAACAGGTCCGTAACAGACTTGACTGCTGGATCGCTTTCAACCTGTATTCGCTGTTGGCTGGTAATCCTAGCGGCCGGCGGGCTGCCGACCGTCGCTGCTGGCGGCGGACTGGCGACTGGTGCTGCCGACGGTGGGCCGGCGACTGGTGCCGTCTGCCGGCGTAGTCCTGTCTGTGCCGATACCGCCCCGCCCGGGGCCTTCTGCGCAAGTTGCTCAAGCCGTTGAATCAAGCTGGCTGGATCGACGAACTTATCAGCGGCTGCAAGGCGAACGACTGCCGCCTCGACCAGAGCGCGTGCACAGCTGCTGCCCCGCACCGAACCCAGCAACCTCTCGCACACCCCCACAGCATGCACAGCCGCTGGCGTGGTGTACTTCTGTGCCACTGACTTTAACGCCTGCCGGGACGCCTCGCCCAACTCGATCAGTTTGCTGTCCGGCCCGCAGGTCAAGGCGATCATGATATTCCGAAACTGTTCCGCCAAAGCCGTCGCCACGGCCTCCAGCGGATAACCCCCGCTAAGGATCGCGTCCATCTGCGCCAACGCACCGGCGGCGTCACCGTCAGCAATAGCCGCCACCAGCCCGGCGATCCGCTCCTCTGGCGGGGTGCCCAGCACACGGAGTACGCCGGCCTCCGTCAACTCGCCGGTACAGGAGCTTATGAGCTGGTCCAGCAGGCTGATGCCGTCACGCATCGACCCGGTAGCCGACTTGGCGATGTGAAACAGCGCATCATCGCTGACTAACACCTTTTCTGTCTTGCAGATAGCACCCAGGTGGGCCGTGATGTCGCTGGTCGGAATGTTGCGGAAGTCGAACCGCTGACAGCGGCTGAGAATGGTGGCCGGGATCTTGGCCGCCTCGGTAGTGGCAAAGATGAACTTCACGTGCATCGGGGGCTCTTCAAGCGTCTTCAGCAGCGCGTTGAACGCCTCCTTGGTCAACATGTGAACTTCGTCGATGTAGTAGACCTTGTACCGGGCCCGCGCCGGGCGCAGCGCAACGTTGTTCCGCAGCTGGCGAATCTCGTCTATACCACGATTGGACGCCCCGTCAATCTCGATTACGTCCATGTCCTCGCCCCGACCAACGGCTTCACAGACGTCGCAATGGTTGCACGGCGTCGGCGTCGGTGCATCGGCAGACTGGCAATTGAGGGCCTTGGCCAACACCCGCGCCACGGTCGTCTTGCCAACCCCACGCGTCCCAGTGAACAGATACGCCTGGGCCAGCCGGCCGGTCTTGATCGCATTTACCAGCGTCGTGCAGATGTGCTCCTGGCCCACTACCTCCTCAAAGCTCACGCTACGGTACTTCCGGGCTAGAACGAGATAGTCCATGAGCGTTCCCGATTGCGATCTCTCAGATCGCTCCTTGCCTGCCGACCGGGGCGACAATGGCCCGGTCAGAACAAATTTGCTACGATCAAAAAAGGCCGTGCACTCTGCGTCGAATCGTAGCCCGCGGGTCCGACGATTTCGCACGCTCCAGCCAGGCAACCCTCCGGCACATGACATGCATCGCTTATGGCTGCTTCCTTCCGGACCTGACCAGGTTCACGGCAAGCCATTGCAGAGGACCTAACCTTCAACACGTACGACGCCGCCGGATGTTCCGCAAACGCGAACCCTCGGCAGAGTATTCAGCCCCGCTATAGCGGATTGCGGGTCACCCGGCAAGCCGGGGTCAGGGCACCGCTAGCGCCCCACCTAGCACGGCTGGATTATAACTGGACAACAGGCCCTTGGCCTCAACCCACTACCTACCGATACAGTCGGGGTCAGCCGGGTCAGTGGGCCTGCCGCCGGTTTACTTGTGCACAATGATACCCGCGCCGGCGCCCAGAGGCAACAGCGAACGCAGCATGTGTTTTTCTGCGGGTGCGGGTGCAGATTGCGGCAGAATAACGACGTCCTGATCCGTCAATGATACCGATCAGCCGATTATTCCTCTCAGAAGCGGGGCCACGTCCTCCTCGGTTGGCAGAAATTGCCAACCGCTCGGACGGGACGCGTAGGTACCCGCTGCCGCGGTCGCATAAAGCAAACACTGGTGCACATCTTTGGACTCAGCCAAAGCAGCCGCATAAGCCCCGTGAAAGACATCGCCGCACCCTATGGTTTCAACAGGCGAAATATCAAAGGCAGGCACTTGGTGCACCTCGTTGCTCCCGCCGCTGATGTAATAGCAACCCCGGGAGCCGAGCGTCACTGCCGTGCAGGCCCGCACATGCATTTGGTGCAAATTGGCTAGAATATCTCGAATTTCGGTCAGACCTGTGTAGGCCGAGGCGAATTCATACGGGAGAATCAGATGATCAACAAGTGCCATCAATTCGCTTGCTCGTTTCGCATCCCGTATTTCCATATCCGCCACCGTCGGAATGCCAAGGGCCCTGGCAAGTGCAGCAGCCCGGATGTTGCTGTCTACCCACAAGTGGTCGATAAGCAGAACCTTAGCACTGCCAATCAGCCTGCGCGTTATGGCCTCTGCGGGTAGTGGAAGAACACCCGCAATATCAAAGAAAATATTCCGCGTATGGGCAAGGTCGTCAATGATGACAATACTGTGAACGGGCCGTGCCATTGGGTCATGCTGAATGAATCGGCAATCAACCCCGGCCCCGGCGAGAGCGGCCTTTACTGCTCGTGACAGATCGTCATCGCCCAAGACGCCGGCGTAGGCACACCGCCTTCCAAGCCGGCACGCAGCCGCCAAAGCCGTGCCGATTACTCCCCCGAAAGTACGCGCTTTCCTCAGAACCTGCCCTTTGGAGTCGGCCAATGGGTAGTGGTCCACGTATAGCAGATCGTCTACCGCAACCGCGCCGCTGCCGAGTATGTCAAAATCAATAGGGCTACACATTTTCGAACTCAACGACTTTTCCTGAACCAATCTCTCACCTTACGATGGCGCCTGACCAATAAAGGCCGTAGCACTATTGCGCCATTATGATAATGTTGTCGTAGACGACCAGACCACCGCAACGACGCAGTCCCAACAGAAATCGTACGCGTGTTGCTCCTTGTGGGGCAACGGCACTTCCCGACGCCGTGCACCAATCGAATGTTCCGTTTTGAGGAAGCTTGCCATGCATGCCGCCGTTGTCATCCTTACCCAGGATATAGCTTCGAACAATCCTCTGGCCCGTATCATTACTCCATTGAACAAGAACGATAGGACCATCCTTGTCGGTCAGTGGTTTTAGACCCTCTCCACGGATTCTGAATGACACGTTGTAACGCGTTCCTGGCACAGTCGGGAGCGACGGGCTCAGCCAGCCGTCGGCGATGGGATGCATATCGGCAGGCTTATCGCCGGACACCTTGATTCCCATGCGTCCTTCTTCTTTATTGGCGGCTACCGGTAAATGAATCGGCAGAATGCCAATGACATTCGCACCGCCGTTGGCCCAGAGCCTGGGAAGGTTCGGATAGGAACTGACAAGTGCCCCGCCGGTGGCACTCCAAGGGCCGTTCACGCCGTTGCCGAACGACCATGGGTCCGCATCGCCTTGACGCCAGAAATAGGGTCTCCCGCCTGCAGCACCAGAGGGTGCCATTCGCATCAACTGGACATTGCCGACCATCGGCATCAGTTCATCAGGATGCTCCGAATACGGAACGCGGAACTTTACCAGTTCGATCTCCCGTTCCGTCGGGACGCGCTGCTGGCCGGTAGGCTCTTCACCGGTGTCCTTGAAAAAAGCATCCAAGCCCGCTTTGGCCGAATATCCTCCCTTGCCGGCCCAGGAAATAAGGCCCTGACCGGGAGCGGCGTTATAGACGTTATCCGTCAGCGTGACCATTCTATGGCCCAACAGATCGGCCTCAGACTGCATGATGAACTGCATCCCGTCGTTATCCACAAACCAATTCGAGACGAAATTATTGGCAATCATGCCTGGCCAACGGTGTCCCTCCCAAACGGACACGCCGGTTTTGTTTTTGAACACATAATTGCCCATGAACACATTTCCATGGTTGCTCCGCACACCGATGCCGGTATCGTTGCGGAAAGATGTATTGAAGGCAATCGTGTTATAGTTCATCGCCTCCTCGACGTAGATTCCTATTGAATGATCGAGGCAGGTGTTACCGTATATCGCATTGTAGAATACGCCGGTATCACCCCAAATAGCCGGGGGACCGCCCGGATGGCCAGCGTATTTCCTCGTTTCGAGGATGACATTGTTCCGAATTGTGGAAAAGGACGCACCATTCGCCTTGAGCACACCCATGTAGTCGCCGCCGACGACGGTGGGGTTGTTTGCAGTGTGGATGATCAGGTTATCCTCGAGCACCGAATTATTCCCCCACAAAATGGCCTGGTTGAGGCTATCTATTATCAGGTTCCTTCGCACGATGCCGGGCACGTTAACAGCATAGAAACCTCCTGCCTGCGAGATGACGCAGTCCTCCACCACGTGCAATCCCCCGCCGCTCCAGATTTCTCTTATCCGGTTGAAATGCAGGCCGTGCAGACGGATGTAATTGCCGTGGACGCCCCGGCCTTCATAGCGAATATCGGGTCGTCCGCTGACGGGCGGATCGAGGTAGACACCATGCTGTGTCACTTCAACCTTATGAGTGGCTGAAGGATTGCCGTCACCCGTATTAACCACTACGCGTTTACTGGCTTCATCCCACATCCAACACATGGGCGTGTTATCCGTAACTTCGTAACTGATACGCTTCTTACTCGTAGTCCTCCAAAGCTCATCCGGACTCATGTCTTTGATTCCGCCGGAAGGATCGACACCGACAATCCTCTTCGCTTCCGTCAGACGTGTCCCATCCACAAATACCTGGCCGGGATTCTCCGCCAGCATGATAAAGAACACGTTTTTCGCGCCGGCGACGGGCTTCCATTCATCGGCTGCAATATCACGGGTTCCATCGATGATTACTTTATCGTCGCCGAAGGCGGCGAAGGTGATGAAACGAATCTCGCTGGCATAGTAGCTGCCGCATTTCTTGACGCGCAGCGATTCACGATATGTTCCCGCCTTGATCCAAACGGTATCACCTGCCTGTGCAATGCCGGCTGCCGCACTGATCGTCTTGAATGGCTGCGAATCCGTACCCGGATTGTCATCCGAGGCCAGTGGAGCCTTTTGGTCCACATAGTATTCCATTGCCGACAGGGGGGATACTAGCGCTAATGCTAAAGCTAAAGTGCAGAAAGCCGCTTTTCTCAAGGTCATTGTAAGTTCTCCATTCTTATGGAAAGAGGTCAACATCCGCTAGCACGTCACGCTATTGGCATACAATAGGATTTCCCGGGGGGCCTCCCCCCCACCGACTCCGTCACTATACGACTTGGCCTTCAGTATACCGGTTCCCAGCTTCCCCGCCCTCGAATCCCACTTTCCCCTGGCATCGGATCGAGCCGGAGAATCACGGAGCCGCTTCAAGCCGAAAGCGGCTGCACTTGGCCGGAAGTTGGCCCGCCTACATAGTGACCCATTTGGCGCCGGCCTTGGCCGACTCGACCGCCTTGTTAACAAATAGTATGCCTCGAAGACCATCGTAGACGGTTGGGAAGTTGTATTCCTCCGTTTTCATCGGCTTACCGTCGATGTGCCTGCGGATCGCCTGGGCCGCGCCGCAATATATGGTCGCGAATGCTTCCAGATATCCCTCGGGGTGACCGGTAGGCACTCGGGTGCATTCGTTAGCGGCGTCGGAAAGATACTCGCCGTGCCCACGCGTCAGAACCTGCCTTGGCTGGCCGTAACGATACAGATTCATGTAGTTCGGATTCTCCTGCTCCCAGTGGATCGCCTCCTGGGCGGTGTAGACGCGCAGCTTCAGGCCGTTCTCCTCTCCTGGGGCAACCTGACTGATGGTCATCACGCCCTTGCCGCCGCCTTTGAATCGCAGAAGAATGTTAGCGTCCTCGTCGAGCTTTCGATCCGGCAGGAAGGTGCTCGTATCGGCACACAGTTCCCTGACGGGGTCGCCGGTTACGTATTCCAACAGGTTCACGCAATGCGTGCCTACATCACCGAGCGTGCCGCCGGCGCCAGATTGGGCCGGATCAACCCGCCAAACGGCCTGCTTCTGGCCGTGCTTCTCATGTGGGAAACAAAGAAAGTCCTGGAGATACTCCACTATCACCTTTCGGACCTGACCCAGTTGCCCCGAACGGAACAGTTGGCGGGCATGGCGCACCAGTGGGTGTCCGGTGTAATTGTGCGTAAGTGCGAAGACCAGCTTGCTCTTTTCCACGATCTTAACAAGTTGCTGGGCCTCTTCCAGGCTGTAGGTCATTGGCTTGTCGCAGACAACGTGGAAGCCTGCCTGCAGGAATGTATTCGCTATGGCAAAGTGCGAGACGTTCGGTGTGACGACCGCAACAAAATCAATTCTCCGATCCGCCGGCAGTGCCGCCTCGGCCTTGGCCATCTGCTCGTAAGTGTCATAGCACCGAGCCGGATCGAGATAGAGCTGTTTGC
>JABMQG010000066.1 GCA_013203365.1 Planctomycetota bacterium
CCGAAACGGTCCCGCTCATCAGGAACAGGTTGGACTTGTAGATGGCGTGGTTGACCATGTGGAAGAGGCCGCCGATCACGCCGATCGTCGTGCCCGTGCCAATCCCAAGGACCATGTAGCCGACCTGGCTGACGGCGTGGAACGACAGCAGCCGTTTGAGATTGTGCTGCATCATCGCCATCACCACGGCGGAGAGGATCGTGACGGCGCCGATGATCATCATCACGACCTGCATCGTGCCGTCCGGCTTGAACATCCGCAGCGACAGCACCGCCAGCAGGTAGATCCCGAGCAGTTTGTCGAGCGCCGCAGGCAGATACGCCATCACCGACGTCGGAGCGTCCTTCGCGATCGCCGGAATCCACGTGTGCAGCGGAACGGCCCCCGCCTTCGCCAGCGCGGCGACGAGGATCAAGGCGTAGACAGCATACCCGGCCGCGCCCATGTCGGAAACGCTGATCGGACTCTTCGGGAAGACAAGATTGTCGGTCCCGCCGGGCATGGCGATGAGGAGCGCGACCGCCAGCAGCAGGCAGGCGTCGGCAAAGCCGAGGATTCCGTAGGCCTTGGCCGCGCCCTTTCGGGCCTCGGCCCGGCCGAGGTTGATCAGCAGGAACAGCATCAGGGTGACGATCTCCCATCCGACCAGGAGAACGAGAAGGTTCTGGGCCAGACCGACCAGGCACGCTCCCCCGAGAGCCCAGATCAGATAAGCGTGGAACTTGCCCTCGCGCGGCGTTCCGGCCGTGTCGCGGAAGCTGTAGATGGCGATCAGGAACGCGAACGCGGCGCTGGCAATGACGACAAGCAGGCCGAGGGGCGAGATCGCGAGGTCCACCGAGAACGAAACGTCCTTGGCGAGTTCTTTGGCCCAGACCCAGTGGAGCGGCGCGGGATTCTCACAGATCATTACGACGCCGACCGTCAAGACGGCCGCCGACGCGAGCAGCGAGAGATACTTGCACGCTGCGGTCAGCTGCCGGGACACGAGATACACGATCGCGCCTGTCACCAGCGTGATGACAACGGGCTGAACCAGCGCGTTGAGGGCAAGGTCGGACAGGTCGTTCATTGCGTGCCTACCATTCCTTCAGCATCCGTTGGGTCTTCTCCTGGGACAACCTCACCAGATCCTTGAAGCTATAGACCGGCTTGTGCGTGTCGGCGTCGAGAGCGACGCACATCCGCTCGGTGCACGAATAGCACGGATCGACGCTCGCGAGCGTGATCGCAACATCGGGGATCTTCTGGCCGATGCACGATGCCTTGAACGTCGGGACGTTGACGTAGCTCGGAGCGCGGATCTTGTGACGAATCGGCCGGTTGGATCCGTCGGACCGGACGTAGTGGAACGTCTCGCCGCGCGGCGCCTCGACGTGGCCGATACCCTCACCGGGCGGGATATCCTCGACCTTGGCGTCGATCTCGCCCTTCGGGATGTCCTTGACGCACTGCTTGATGATCTTGACCGCCTCGAAGTATTCGAGCAGACGCACCACGGCCTTGCTGAACACGTCGCCATCGGGCACGGAGCACACGTCCCAGTCGATGCGGTCGTAGGCGGCGTAGGGATCGTCCCGGCGAACGTCGATGGGCACGCCGCTGCCGCGGGCGGTGGGGCCGACGGCGCCGAATTCCTTCGCGTCCTTCGTGGACAGCACGCCAACGCCCTTGAGACGGGCATGCAGGATCGGATCGTCGAGTATGGCGTTCGTCAGCATCTCCGTCGGGCCGACGGTCTCGTCGCAGACGCGCTCGATCTCCTTGAGCTGCTCCTCCGTGATGTCCCGGCGGACGCCGCCGATCTTGCAGTTGGCGTAGTTGACGCGGCTGCCGGTCGCGATCTCCAGGATGTCCATCACCGGCTCGCGATACTTCCACGCCCACATGAACACGGTGTTGTAGCCGAGGAAGTGGCCCGCGAGGCCGACCCACAACAGGTGCGAGTGCAGCCGTTCAAGTTCGTTCACGATGGTTCGCAGGTAGAGCGCCCGCTCGGGCACCTCGACGTGGGCGATCTCCTCGACCGCCTGGATGTACGCGAGCGGGTGACTGGCGGAGCAGATGCCGCAGACGCGCTCGACGACGAACGGCACCTGGTCGAACGTCTTGGACTCGTTCAGCTTCTCGATGCCGCGATGGTTGTAGGATATCCGGACGTCGACGTCGACGACGGTTTCGCCGTCCACGTAGAGCGAGTAGCACTCCGGTTCTTCCTGGAGCGGGTGGAACGGGCCGATGTTCACGACGGTCTTGTGGCTCATCTCGTTTCCCTCAACCCTCTCGCGGGATGTCCGGTGGTGTCTGGTTGGGCGGCAGCGGCGGCCGGTCCTTGATCTGGTCGAAGTCCCTGCGGAGCGGGTGCACGCCTTCCGGCCACGTGTCGCCCAGCACGAGGCGGCGCATGTCCGGATGGTTTCGGAAGTTCGCACCGAGGAGGTCGTACATTTCGCGCTCGATCCAGTTGGCGCCGGGCACGACGTTCGCGATCGAGTCGGCCGCCAGCGCCGGCCGCGCGGCCAGGACTTTGAGCGTGACGATCACGCCCGCGGGCTCGATCGCCCAGTGGTACATCACGTCGATGCCGTCGCGGACCTCGATGCCGGTGGCGGTGGCAAGGCGGCAGCCGTCCATGGCCAGCATCTTCTCCGCGACCTCGACGGTTCGGGCCGGGTCGATCCGGGCGTAGCCGCGGCGGTCCTCGCAGCATTGGACGTCGACGACGGCGCCGCCAAGTTGCTCGATCACTTCGCCGACAAAGCCCTTCAGGGGCGCTTGAGTTGTTGTTGCCACGCTCATCGCAGGTGCTCCTCTACAGCGTCTTCAGTAGTTCAATCGCTTTGACGGCCGCGCCGATCATGGCCTCGGGTTTGGGCGGACAGCCCGGCACGTACATGATGATGGCGTTCGGATCCACCGCCCGGATCGTCTCGTCGACCTTCGCGCCCATGTGGTAGGCCTCGGTGAAGATGCCTTGATCCAGGGCGCAGGAACCGATGGCCAGCACCACGCACGGCTTGGCTGTTTGTAGGTACAACTCCTGGAGCCGCGGCATGGCCTGGCGGGTGCAGACGCCGGTGACCGCCAGCACGTCCGCGTGCCGCGGGGAGCCCACCAGCACCATCCCGAAGCGCTCGATGTCGTAACGCGGCGTCAACAGTTCCAGCACTTCAATGTCGCAGTTGTTGCACGCGCCGGTATTGGCGTGATACACCCACAGTGACTTTCGCAATGCCCAAGTCTTCACAGCCATGTGATGCCCTTTGCTGCGCCAACTATCGCCAGGATCAACGCCGCCACCGCCACCGGGGTTAGCCGATACCAGAAAAACCGCATTACTTGATCGATCCGCAGCCGGGGGTTAGTGTTCCGGATCAGCGTCACCAGCACAACCAGCAGCAGGTATTTGCCCGCGAAGGTCAGGTACCCCCACCAGGCGCCGGTGTACAGACCGTCCCAGAACACGGCCACCAGCAGCAGCGGCATCAGGGCCCCCAGCATAGCCCGCGTCATCAGGATCATCGCCAGCGATGGCCCGGAGTATTCAACATAAACGCCGGCCTGGATCTCGCACTCGGCCTCGGCCATGTCGAACGGTACCTGCCCCAGCTTAGCCTGCATGCACAGGATCGCCACCAGCAGAGCCAGCACGCCGCTGATACCGGCAACGGCTGGCGCAGTGGCCTGCTGAACCGCCATCAGGTCTCCCAGCCGGAACGTCAAGGTTCCATTCGTCCCGGCCGTTCGCACTATGGCCACCAGAATCGCCAGCACCATCGGCAGTTCATAGCTCAGCAGCAGCTTCATCTCGCGGCTGGCGCCGATGGCCGCGTGCGGATTGCCGCTGCTGGCGGCACCCAACATGGTCATGAGGGCCGGCAGCATCAGCAGGTAGATCAGGACGATCAAGTCGCCCATGAAGGCCGTCTGCGGCCAGAGGACCGCATGCCATAGGATTGCGGTGGAGACGCTTACCGCGGCCAGGCCCACCACCGGCGCCAGCAGGAAGCCCGTGCCACGCGCAGAGGCGGGCATGAGCTTCTCCTTGCCCGTGAGCTTCAGGATGTCCACAAACGGCTGATACCACGGCGGGCCGACCCGCCACTGCACCCGGGCGGTGACCTTGCGGTCCACCCATCGCAGCAACAGCCCCAGCACCAGGGTGCCCACGGCCGCCAACAGGAATGTGAGAACGCCCATCGCCATTCGTCACCTTCGTTTGTAAGGATTATCCGCAGTGGCCCGCCCGCCGACGACGGTCAGATGCAACTCGGCGGCGAGGTGTTCGTCCGCGAAGGCCAGCGCGCCGGCCGGACAGGCCGCCACGCAACGCGGCACGACTTGGCCGTTGCCACCGGCGGTCCGGTCCTCGCACAGGTCGCACTTGGGGACCTGCCGCCCACTGATACGGTCCACGCTGCGGAAACCTCCGGGCGCACCTGCCAGTTCGTTCGGCAACACCCCGAACGGACAGGCCTTCGCGCAACATCCGCAGCCGGTGCAACGAAACAGCCGGCGCCGCACAACGCCCGAGGCGTCGTCCCGCACCATTGCCTCCGCCGGGCAGGCCTCCACGCAGGAGGCCGCCTTGCACTGACGGCAGATCACCGGCAATAGCGCCGATCCTCCGGAGGCGAAGCCGACCGCCGGCATGTTGGCGTGGCTGACGAAGCAAGCCGCCGCGCACGATCCACACTCGATGCAGCGATCCAGGTTGATCACCACTCGCTTGTCAACCGTAATCGCATTCATATCGTTCACTCCGCCCCCGACTGTGGCGCCTGCCGAACCACCTCGATCATCGGCGGCTCGACATACACCAGGCCCTGGGCCTCATCCACCTTGCTCGGCGCCAGCGCCCGCGTTGCCGCCAGACCCTCCGAGATCACTGCCCGGCCCTGCGTCAGTCCCGGCCGAATCCTCGCCACGGCTGGCACCGACTGCCCACCGGCACGCACCGTCACCGCCTCGCCGCCGGTCAGCCCCAACCGACTGGCGTCCGGTTCGGCAAGGTAAAGCTCAAGACGCTCCAAGACACCCGCTTGCCAGGAGGCGTGCCCCGTAAGTTCGCCGACCCCCGCATGGAGGGCTTGGCGCTCGAATAACAAGATCAATTGGTCGGCTGCGGGAGCCGCCGGTTTCGGCACCACACCGACCGGAGCGAAATGGTCATGGGGAAGTCTCTCAGCGAGGCTGGAAGCAGAGATTTCCCGCGGCGAAGGGACGGAGACTCCGCCGCAACGGGCCAGCATCCCGACCAGCTCCGCCGGTGTCGGCACGCCCGCCGGCACGGGGGCCAGCGGAGATACCATCACCGCTCTTGCGCCCTGGCCCGTGACGGTCCCGCCGATCTCCATAGGCAGGGCCACGGGCAGGACGAACTCGGCGGCCTCGGTGGTCGCGCTGGGCAGGGCCGCGGCAGCCGCCAGGATCTTCCCACCGGACCAACCCAGCATTCCCACTACGTCGCAGCCAATGGCGACCATTCGCATCGGGTCCTCATCCAGGGCGGACACCAGGGGCGTCAACCCCAAGGCTCTGGTTAGGCGTATCGACCCCAGGGTATTGGCGCAAACCGTCTGGACGGCCACGCCCCCGCCGCGAGATTTGGCGAGTTGACCCGCGAGGAATCCCACCTGGCGCCACGCCGGCGTTCGGCCGTACCCCGCAGCCAGCAGCACGCCCAACTTGCGGCAGCCGGTCAACGCCTTGCCCGCCGACTGCGACGAAGGAGAAGATGCCGGCGCACCCGAGACCGTCTGTGTAATGTCTATTCCCATCGAGGCCGCCAACGCCGCCAAGGCGCTCAGTTCGGCCCCAACCGGGCAGTCCACCGTGTGCGTGGCAAACTTGGCCGTCTTGCCTTGCCCCGCGTCGATCACCACCAGCGGCGTGCGAGGCTCCCGGGCCTTCCTCTCCAGCACGCCGCGGGCGCAGACGGGGTTGGACGAAAAAACGTCGCCGATCACCAGGAATCCGTCGCAGTCCGACAGCTCGGAGTTCCCCAGGTAACCTGCCCCGCTTGACTCCGTGCCCAGAAGGAGTTGCTCTTCGGCCGGGTCGACCACGACGCACAGCTTGGTGCCCTGCCAGGTCAAGCACCACTGGGCGGCCGATACGATCTGCTCGACTGGCAGTGACCCGTCCA
>JABMQG010000067.1 GCA_013203365.1 Planctomycetota bacterium
GATGATACTATTGCCATGGCGCGGCCCATGCAAGCCCAATGCTGCGGTGGGCCAGTTATGAAAGAATCGTCCGATGTTCTTTCGCTCTTGAATCACAAGTGAAGTCGTTCTGACGGTGAGCCATGGCATGGGGGCATGGTTTACTACTGAGCGTTTGTGTGCTGCTCGGCTGCCCGGACAACGACGTTCATGCCCGTGGTCTTGATCACTTTCACTCGTGCGCCGGCGGGCAGGAACCCCGTTTCGGCGGTGGCGACGATGCGATGCTCGTTGATGCTGACGGTACCGCTGGGCCGAAGGACGGTTATCGTCACGCCCTCGGCACCGATCAGCCCGGCCTCTTCCCCGGCCTGCGGCACGCCTGCGCCGATGTCGATCTTTCGATCCCGAAGTGCCAGTCGTTTGCCCAGCGGGGTTTTTGGGAAGAACCGTATCAGAAATCCCATGTAAATCGGCAGGCCGATCAGGAGCATTACAACAAGCACGAACCCAAGGACCGGTGAGATTGCTAAACCGGTAATCACCGCGTATACGAAGCACGCCATAGCTACCAGCGCCAGGACACCGAAAGACGGCGTGCAGATTTCGGCCAGTATCATCGCCATGCCGCCCAGGATCAGGATAATGACAAGAACAACGTCGTTCACCGCATTGCTCCCTTACGCCGTCGCGTGTTTATCGGGCCGGACGACAATCCGGTTCCCTTCATTTCGCCATGCGACCACGGGTGTTCCCGTGTTAAGGAACTCTCCTTCGGCTACGACGTCCACGAGCTCGTCGCCGAATCTCGCCTTGCCGGCTGGCCGACATATGGCTTCCACGACGCCCTTGTCTCCACTTCTTATTCGTTGGATTACCGCGTTATCGGTGCTTGGTTTAGGTTTGACCTGCGGCAACGTGTTAAGCACGAGCCGACCGGCGATGGGGACATTTGGCAGGAAGCGTGCAACGATAATGCACAGCACGCAGCCGCCCAGAAAGCCCAGTCCCAACGCGAACAGGCCGCGCAGAAACGTGTCCATAATCAGCCCTGGTCTCGGCAGTGGCGGCATGTTAGGTGCGTTGCCGATCAGGCTAGCCAGGATCCCGGCCAGGCAAAGCAGGGCCCCCAAAGCGCCCAGTACACCGAACCCCGGTGTGATGAACAACTCTGCGGCCAGCAGTATCACCCCAATGACGAACAAGCTGATCTCACACCACAGCGCCAGACCGGTTAGATATCGGCTGCCGAACAGGATCGCCAGGCATATCAGCGTGATCGTGCCTCCCGCGCCGAATCCGGGTGTGTTGACCTCGATGTACCCGAAGAACATCGCCAGCAGCAGCAGCAGGCCCGTAACGGCAGGTGAGGTGAGGAAACTCACCAGCCTTTCGCTCCAGGTGTCACCAAGGGCGGTTGGGTCGGTAGTGATGTTGTAATGTTTTTTCAGCGCATCCATGTCCTGTACAACCGCCTGTGCGAAACCGTATTCGACGGCTTCTCGCGTGGTCATCGTCAGCAGGTTGCCCGTAGGGACTATCACTCGCAAAAATTTCCATTCGGCGGATGGATTAGTTGAGCTCTCGGTTTGCCCCGGCGGGTTTTGCACTCGCATGTTCCACTCGTTGCGTTTGACATATCGTTTTTCGCTGGTCTTGACGTTCTGAACGATCCAGATCTCGATATCGTAACTGACCATGGATTCTGCCAGCCCCGGCCAGTAGCCATTGGCCTCGGCTGAATCGCGGAACTCGCTGCGCAGGGGGCTTTCGATCTTCTCCCTCTCGATACCCTTCAGTTCGCCGCCCATGGCAATCGGCGCGCAGTCGCCGATCATACCGCGAGGCACCATGACGATTTCGTGGCAAGCCAGGCTCAGCAGCGCCCCGGCCGAATACGCGGTGCTGTTGACGAAGGCGACGGTGCGTATGTTAGCCAGTTCGTTCTTGATCAGCTTGGATATGGCAAAGGCGGAGTCCACCCGGCCGCCTGGTGTGTCGAAGTCGAAGATGACCAGTTCGGCACCTCGGCTTTCGAGTATGACGGTCTTCCGCTTGATGGCGTCGACCATGGCCGAGTCGATCATTCCATGGATGGGGATAATGAAGGCCTTGGTAACCTCAGCGGGCAGCATTGGGCGTGGCTGGGTGGGCTGCAATTTGGCGAAGTAGCCGTCTTCTTGGTCTTGGCTGTCAGCGGTGGAGTCCGCCTGTCTGGTCGCCGGGGCCGTTGCTGCGCCGCCGGCAGCTGAATCGGCTGCCGGTCCGGACGCCGGCTGGCCACTGCTCTGGCCCAGAGCCAGGGCGACAATTAGCATGCTTGCCGTGGAAACCAGACCGACCGTTGGCCATCGACGTCGTCGATGGCGGCGCAGTTGGGCTTCGCGGTTCATAACGTTGCTTTCTAAAAGAAGTAGACTAACTAGAATTCTACAAGTTCGCATTGTCCCCGGCAAGGGCCGGGTTTGCGGGTCTGCCCGGAGAACGCCCAGGCGGGCCGCCGATCGGTCGTGCTCAGACTTCCAACACCGGTCTGTACCCCAGGCGGTCGGCGTATTTTTTCCGGACTGGCTCCACGTGGGTGGCGATGAACTCGTCGACCTGTTGGGGCGCCCGGCCGACCAACCCCGCCGGGTCCAGCACGGAGCGGAAGTCCACAGCGGCGAAGGCATCATCGCCTTTGAGACGATCTAGCAGGTCGTTGCCCTTGCCGGCGGATTTCACCTCAGCGGCTGCGGCTTGGCTGTGAATGCGTATCCGCTCGTGCACGGCCTGGCGGTCGCCGCCAGCCATCACTGCGGCCATGAGTATCTTCTCGGTGGTGAGGAATGGTAGTTCAGCCGCCACATGGGCGGCGATGACATTCGGGTACACTACCAGCCCGCTGGCTACGTTCAGGACGATCTGTAGTATCGCGTCCGCCGTCAGAAAGGCCTCGGGGATCGCCAGCCGTCTGTTAGCCGAGTCGTCCAGCGTTCGTTCGAACCACTGCTCAGCTGCGGTGTGCAACGGGCTTGTGGACAGGTCCATAAGCCAGCGAGCCAAACCAGTCGCGCGTTCGCAACGCATAGGGTTTCGCTTGTACGCCATGGCCGACGAGCCGATTTGGCCGGACTCGAACGGCTCTTCCATTTCCTTAAGGTTTGCCAATAACCTGATGTCGTTACAGAACTTATGCACCGATGCCGCCGCGCCGGCCAAAGAGGCGGCGATGGCTGCGTCGACTTTTCGGCTGTAGGTTTGACCGGTGACGGTGTACGTTGCTGGCAAGCCGAGTTGCTCAGCCAGCTCTCTGTCCAGGGCCTTGGCCTTTTCGTGGTCACCGTCGAACAACGTCAAGAAGCTCGCTTGCGTGCCGGTGGCGCCTTTGGCGCCTCGCAGGCGGAGGTTATCCCGCCGATACTGCAGTTCCTCCAGGTCCATGACGAATTCGTAGCACCACAGGGCAGCCCGCTTGCCAACCGTGGTCAGTTGCGCGGGTTGATAGTGGGTAAATCCCAAGGTCGGTAAGTCGCGGTAAGTGGCGGCGAAATCGCCCAGCACGTCGATGATGTTGGCCAGATGGCCGATCAGCAGGTCCAGCCCCTCGCGCATGGTCAAGAGGTCGCAGTTGCAGTTGACGAACTGGCTGGTGGCGCCGAGGTGGATGATTCCCCTGGCGCTGGGGGCGGCGTCGCCGAAGGCGTGGATGTGCGCCATCACGTCGTGCCGGAATCTCCGCTCGTACTCAGCGGCCGCGACAAAATCAATATCGTCCAGATGCTCTTGCATCTGCCCGATCTGTTCGTCGGTGATGTTCAATCCGAGTTTTTTCTGCGCTTGGGCCAGGGCCAGCCAGAGTCGGCGCCATGTGGAGAACTTTCGCTGCGCGCCAAAGAGCCGGCGCATCGGCTCGCCGGCATATCGACCCTGGAGGGGTGACTCGTAATAGAGGTATCTTGCGTCGGTGCGGTCGCTCGGGTTGGCTTTCATGTCGCTCATAGTCCGTGGATTTTACCGCGCGGCGGCGGGAATGTCATCGGCTTGCAGATTGGCCCTGCAGGGAGTATAAGATTGATATCGGGATAACTTGTGCTTTCGTACAAGCGATTGACGCACGAAGTCGAAACTTCAGCAAGGAAGGATACTGACATGATGCTATTGGAAATTGGACCGGGCTCCATTGCCGCCTTGATCATTGCCGTAGTCATTGCTCTGGTGATTATCGGTGTGATTGGGCGTTTCATCAAGCTGTGGATTCAGGCCTACTTCAGCAAAGCCGACGTTACCATGTTCGACCTGATCGGCATGAGCCTGCGGAAAGTGGACCCGCGGGTGATCGTGCTGAGCAAGATCCGCGCCGTTCGCGCCGGCCTGGCGATAACCACGGCTGAAATGGAAAACCACTACCTCTCCGGCGGGCATGTGCCGAGTGTAATTACCGCATTGATAGCGGCCAACAGCGCCAACATCCCCCTGACATTTAGAACGGCGACGGCTATCGACCTGGCGGGTCGTGACATACTCCAGGCTGTCCAGACCTCGGTAAACCCCAAGGTGATCGACTGCCCGAACCCGGCCTCTGGCAGACAGACTATCGACGCGGTGGCAAAGGATGGCATACAGGTCAAGGCCAAGGCCCGCGTCACCGTTCGGGCCAACATCGACCGCCTGGTCGGCGGGGCGACCGAAGAGACGATCATCGCCCGCGTCGGCGAGGGGATCGTGACGACCATAGGCTCCAGCGGCACCTACAAGGACGTCCTGGAGAACCCGGACACGATCTCTCAAAAGGTCTTGGCGAAGGGCTTGGAC
>JABMQG010000068.1 GCA_013203365.1 Planctomycetota bacterium
GACTTGGACGAACTTCTTACTAACAAGGGGGATTAGAACATGGCGAAAGAAAATAAGATCACGCCGTCAACAAACGACAATAACGGCAGGCGGCCCAATGGCCGATTCGCCGAGGGCAACCCTGGCGGGCCGGGCAATCCACACGCCGCCGCCGTGGGGGCTTGGCGGACCACACTGATTAACGCGGTTACTGTCGATGACATGCGGCAGGTGATCGACGTACTTACTGACAAGGCCAAGAAGGGCGAAGCATGGGCCGTCAAGGAACTACTGGATCGTTGCCTGGGCAAATCGCAACAAAAAGTGGAAATTGAGACGTCGGGCAAAATGACATGGGCAATGATGATTGCCCGCCTGCATCAGCAAGCTGAAACGCCCTGACTGCGATACCTGTGCCTCCCGAAAACTCCGTC
Source organism: Planctomycetota bacterium (assembly GCA_013203365.1). Classification (GTDB taxonomy): domain Bacteria; phylum Planctomycetota; class Phycisphaerae; order SM23-33; family FEN-1343; genus JABMQG01. The sequence goes on from JABMQG010000068.1 coordinate 414, forward strand.
CGCCTTCAGAGACAAGTACTTACGCTGATTGCCAGCAACCTGGCCTTCGGCGACTGGGGGCAGGTCTTCCAGGGCGAACGGATAACCGCGGCCCTGCTGGACCGGCTGACCCATCGCTGTCACATCTTCGAGATGAACGGCGAAAGCTACCGCTTCCGAGAATCCGTCAAGACCCGCAAGAAGACCAACGCCGCGGGACAAGCCAAGACCGCAGACCCCAAGGCCGCCTCAACCCCCAAAGTGTGACCCTTTACGCCGCCTGATAGGGCGGCTTATACTGTGACCTCGGTGGGTCCGAATTGTGTGCCGAGGTGGGCCCATTTTGCTCGCCGATTACCAGCCGACCAGAAAGCGACCAGGGCGCGGTTTGGGACAGCGTGGCCGAGCACATCGACGCATGCGCGGCCCCCGCGCCGACGCGGGCAATGTCCGACGTGATGGCGACCCTTGCGGAGTTGCTTGGGCGATATCACGAGGCGCTGCCGTACCCGTCTGGCGCATGTGGCGTCGTGGCGGCCGTCTGTGGGCGTTTCGTGGCGGCGGACGCCTTCGACTCGCCCTCCACGCTCGAGGCGGTCTGGGGGCGACTGGTGGCCAGTTACGCGATGGATGCCGAGGCGGCCAAGGACCAAGCCGGGAAGACCTTCACCGCCAAGGCGGTCGAGGTGCTTCTGGAGCACGTGGCCGAGCAGCAGTGCCAAGCGTTCGACGCAGTAGGCCTGGGTCGGGACCTGCGCTTCGAGGCCAATAACGTACTTGGCCAAGGCCTGCAGGTCGAAGACCACCTGTTGCACCTGAGCGTTTTCCCACCGGCCACCGATCGACCGCGCTGGGAGTGTCTTGGCCCACGCATTCAGGCGTGCGATACTTCGACTGCCAGCACTGTTACGACTTGACGTATGAGAGCACGCGAAGACCTCCCTTGCCCGAAGGCTTGCGGATGCTTCGCATGACCCCGGAGCAATACCGCCGCTGGGCACGGCGGCAGTTACGGAAGCTGCAACGCGAGCGGAACGGGGTATAATCCGTTCTTCAAAAACCACCGGGAAGGCCCCCAGAAAGGCAGGTGATTCATGTCCACGTTAAGCCTGCTGCAACTTGCCGGGATTGTGAGATTGCAGCGAAAATTCAAGGCTGCTGCAAATACGCACGGCCCTCTGCGATGCGTCCTGATTCACAGAGAAGGCGACGACTTCCACCTGCCACTTTCCCCGCCGTTCCGTGAGGACATGCCCGCTCTTGCCATGAGGCAGCGTTCGCTTTACAGCCACCGCCTGCATTGCCGAGGCCCCAATGGGAAAGAAGTTCTGTGCAAGACGGCAACCGTAGGGATAGGCCGGAATATGTACCAGCAACTAGACGAGCCTGTAACAGGCGCAAGTGAGCGAAAACGCCCTTGCCCCGTTGGAAGGTGACAGCCCCACCGCTCCTACAAGCGAGTTAGAGCATGTGCAATCTTACCGCACTTCTTGGCATTGTCAAGTTTAGAGACTTCCTAAACTTGGAAGAAACTGGATCGCGTGGTAGAATCTGCAGGAATGTGCAGCCTGCCGATGGATGAGCACGGATCAGGCAGGTCCTATTGTTAGGATTTGGCGCAGGTCTGTTATGCCCACTCGACCAGGATGGTGACGATGAACGACATAGACTATACGGCGGGCGCACGGGCACTTCTGGAAATCCAGGCTAAGTGCATGGATTGGGGAGAAGTGCTTCGGCGTAACGGCTGGCGGGATGACGATACCGGTACGCATCGCACAGCGGCGGTCCCCCCCGAAGCGAAGGCCGCTGAACTGGCGGTAATGAGCCTTATCAAGAAGCACGAAGCGGTTCTGATGTATTGCCGGAATAACTTCGCTCGCGACCCTTCGTCGCCCCTTGACCGAGCCTTTGACTACATCGGTATTTGGCTTGGCCGTGGGCCGGAAACGCTGAAGTACAACACAGTAGCCTTGCCGGAATGTCTGACAATCGAGATAGCGCAACCTAATGTTGCCGAGCGCTACCGGGAGCCTACTTTCGTAGTGCAGGTCGGTCGATGGGCACAGAAACTTAGTGAGCTTGCCGCAAAAGGCAGTGATGGAAAGCAAGTCGAAAGCAATAGTGGCAACAAGCCGAAACGCCATGGTCTATGGTCGGTAGAACGTACGCAACCGGAAGTCGCCAGGTATCTGAGCGAGCAACTAGTGAAATACAATGAACTTGTGCCGCGCTGCTTGGCTGGAGATCCCCCGGCGATAATACAGTTTCGGGACACGTTTGGCCCCACAGCAATCGCCAACGCCATAGGCGACGGCTGCAAGAAACAGAACGTGGTGAAGACGCAGACTTACAAGGACAAAATCAAGCCTGTTCTCATCGGCAGGCCGCCGAAAGATTGGAGGCCACCCGCTCGCGACGATTCCGAAATTGCAAGGCATAAGGATATCATGCGTAAGC
>JABMQG010000069.1 GCA_013203365.1 Planctomycetota bacterium
CGTTCGCACATTCCTGGCCGATGTTCGTATCGCACGCGGCGTTGTTGAGCGGGCTGCTGGCGTGCGCCGTAGTGGACATTCGCCATTACATCGTGCCCTTACCCGTTATGTGGACGGTTTCGGTGATTGGTGCGGCGGCGGTGGCATATAGCCCGCACCCGTTTTTGCCGACCGCCTCGGCGACATCCGTCGCGATGGCCCTATTGGCGGCGTTGGGGATTGTGGTATCGTTGGTGGCCGTGCGGAAAGGTTTCCTGACCCCGAGTTTTCTCGGCGCCGACGTCGAGTCAGTGGCTCCGAAGAGCCGGGAACACAACGGCGGTGAGGTCTCGTCCAAGATCGGCAAAAAGCGAGGGACGGTCGGCGTAACCAGCGATGACGGCGTTTGCCCCCGGGTGGAGATACTGCGGGAGCTTGTTTTTCTGGCGCCTGCGCTCATTCTTGCAGTTGTCGCGTGGGGGCTGGTTCGTTACGTACCCGCGGTTGGGTGCTGGTGGGGCCAGTGGTTTGATTCGGCGGCGTATCCGCAACTTGCACCACGTCTGGCGGGTGTTGGCGGGTCGCTGTTTGCGTTCCTGGTGGGCGGCGCTTGGATATGGGGCACGCGGATCCTTGCGACGCTGGCCTTTGGGCGTGAGGCCATGGGTATGGGCGACGTGCACATTCTTGCCGGCGTGGGGGCAGTCACCGGCTGGGCCGTGCCGGCACTGGCGTTCTTCGTGGCGCCGGTGAGCGGAATCGTCGTGGTGCTGTACCTGTTCGTGACTCGCCGGCAACGGGAACTTCCCTATGGGCCGTGGCTGGCGACAGGGACGGTGCTTGTAATGATCTTTTATGACGGCATAGTGGAATACATCTCTCCAGGCCTGAAGATTCTGGCCGGTATAGAATGAAGGGAACATGAATTATGAAGAAGGTCAAGGCGATCGTCCTGCTAGGCATTCCCGTATTGCTGTTTGTCGCCGTGCTGATACTTATCTTGAACAACATGGACAAAGACTGGCGGCTGAAGCTCTTCACAACAGACATCGTCGGCGCCCGCCGTGGTGTTGTCTTGTTTTTAGCCGCCGTGGTCGCCGTGATCGTTTGGAGCATATGCCGCATCTGCCTGCCGGCGGGCATCCGTGCGGTGCGGGCACTGAAAGAGAAAAAGCAGACAACAGCCCAGGGCACCCAGCAATCGCTCTAGCATTTCCGAGGGGTCGTGGTCGCGGCTATATTGAATGCGCACTGGATCATTGCATGCTTCGCCTCTTGCCGTGCAGCAATGCACTGAGTTGTCCGGTTTGCCGGCGTGGGCGATGGTGCTTTGGATCGGCTCATCTCAATTCAACCGGCACTGGCAAGTTGACAGACCATGATAATGCGTTCATTGTCTCTTTTAGCGGTTGCAATCGCGCAGACTTCGGTCAAAATAGTACGGTGCAGCCTGGGATGGTAGTGGGATCGGCAATGGACGCAATCGGGCTGAGCTGAAAAGGAGAATTCGATGGGACGCGCAGGTATAGTTGGATTGATGTTCCTAGCGGCGATGGCCGGCTGTAACGCCGTTGCGAAGAAGGACTACGATGCCCTTCAGGTCCAATACAACGAACTGGACGTCTTGAACTCGCAACTGAAGGGCCAGTTGGACGATTTGACCATGCGTGAGACGGAGTTGCAGGCTCAGGTGTTGGCTGAACGTCAGGGGCGGACTAGGGCCGAGGACGCTGCTGCAAAAATTGGTGGCGAGTTGGCAAAGGATCGTGGCGGCCCCGGAGCGAAGGGGTGGTCTGGCGTCGGCGAGCGGGCAGCCACGGAATTCACGCTGGGCAGCGAGTTATTCGGCGGAGGCAAAGCGAAGCTGACCTCCGCGGGGCAGGCCCGTATAAAACAGGTGTCCGCCAGTATCCGGAGCAAGTACCCTGATGCGGCAGTGTTGGTCTACGGGCATACTGACAGCGATCCGATCCGTAAGAGTTCCTGGAAAGACAACCTCGAGCTGTCGTGCCAGCGAGCCATGGCGGTAACGCGTGCCTTGATAGCCAATGGTCTTCCCGCCAAGAAAATTGAAACGATTGGGATGGGGAGCGAGCATCCGGTAGCCGCCAACACCTCGGCAGCCAACAAGGCCAAGAACCGCCGCGTGGTAATCAAGGTTTTGCAGTGACGGTGGCGGTGACTGGCGGATGATTGCGATTGTCGACTACGGAATGGGCAATCTTCGTAGCGTCGCCAAGGCCATCGAGCTAATTGGCGGGCGGGCGAAGATTGTGGACACAGCCGAGGAGATTCTCTCGGCGCAGAAGCTGATCCTGCCTGGCGTGGGTGCCTTTGGCGATGCCATGGAGAATCTTCGCCGGTTGGGGCTGATCGAGCCGATCAAGCTGGCAATAGCCGAGGGTCGGCCTTTTTTAGGTATCTGCCTGGGGCTGCAGTTGCTTTTCGGCGTCGGGCATGAGGACGGCCGGCACGCCGGACTGGACGTACTGGGCGGTGCCGTCGTGAGGTTCGATTTCTCGAGCGTCGCCGGCGGCGAAGGCCTTGCAATTCCGCACATGGGCTGGAACACGATCCATTGGCAGCGAGACTGTCCGCTCTTCAGGGGCCTGGAGAGCGGGGTCTATGTCTATTTCGTACACAGCTATCACGTAGTGCCCGAGCAGGCCGACATTGAAGCGACCAGCACGCGCTATGGTTATGCCTTTACCTCCAGCATCTGGAGTGGCAATATGTTTGCCACGCAGTTCCATCCGGAGAAAAGCCAGTCCGTCGGGCTGAAGATGATGGCCAATTTCGTGGGTCTGTGACGGGCTTGATAGCCCTTTTTTGGGAGAAACTTATGCCGGAAACTATAAACCTGACGGCTCAATCGGTGGCGGAGTTCATCTCGGCCACGGCAGCGCGAACACCGACCCCTGGCGGCGGCAGCGTAGCCGGGGTGGTGGGGGCTTTGGGGACGGGTCTAGGTGAGATGGCGTTGGCGTTCACTCGTGGGAAGAAGAAATTTGCCGAGCATGAGGCCGCCTACGAAATCATGGCCAATCGCTTGGAAAAGGCACGGCAGATGTTCATGTGCCTGGTGGCTGAGGACATGGCCGCTTACGCCTTGTATCAGGAGGCTTCCCGATATGAAGGTCCGGACAAGGCCCGGAAAGAGCAGCTTGCCCTGGCCGCGGCCATCAACGTACCTCGCGAGATGGCCAAGGTGGCCCTTGTTGTGCTGGATGAACTGGCGTCACTGCTGGACCGCTGCAACAGGTACCTGCTCACCGATTTGGCTGGTGGGGCAGTTTTGTTGGAGGCGGTGGTGAAGCTGTGCGACTACAACGTTCGGATCAACGCCCCAAACTGTGCCGACAAGAAAATCGGTGAAGAGATCCTTAAATCCAGCACCCTCGACTGCGAGAAGGCCAAGGCCCTAGTGGAGAGGATTGAGGCCAGTGTCAAGCAGCAGATATGACCTCAAAGGACGCCGGGGCTACGGACAGCGAGAAGGGCGGACAGGCCGCTTGAGATAAGGAACGTGTTTTTCGCAGGTATGTGTGCCGTCAGTCCGCTCCAAGCCGGGGCTCATGAAATGCCGCGGTTTTCCCCTGGTAGCTATGGTAGGGTGCCTCGGGCGATGATACCTTCGACAACCCGCGCAACTGCGATGTCCATTGCCGCGTGGCGCATGGGCTCGTTCTTCGCGGATGCGAGGTGGTGGACGCGGCTGAACGTTTCCTTAAGCCGGCCGGCTAGCCGGCGTTCCACTTCCTCGATCGGCGTCTGTTCTCGCTGCGTTTCCTGTGTGTATTCCAGGTAGGAGACGAACACCCCGCCGGCGTTGCAGAGTATGTCTGGTATGACGAATATCCCTCGGCTGTTGAGAATTTCATCCGCCTTGGGCGTCGTGGGGGCGTTGGCACCCTCGGCTATGAGTTTGGCTTGTATCTTGCCGGCGTTTTCGCCTGTTATGACCGAGCCGGTGGCGGCGGGAATGAGAATGTCGCAATCTGTCTGGAGCAGTTGTTCATTGGAGATGGCCTTTCCGCCGGGGAAGCCTCGGACGCCGTCGGCGGTTCGGACATGGTTTGCCAGTGTTGGTATGTCCAACCCGTCGGGATTGCAGGTGCCACCGGTAATATCAGCCACAGCCACGATCTTGGCGTGTCGGCGGGCCAATTCAACGGCGGCGACGCCGCCCACGTTTCCAAAGCCCTGAATCGCGACTCGCTGGTGTGAGAAGTTCATGCCGAGACGTTCGCAAGCGGCCTCTATGGCGTAGACCACGCCTTTGCCGGTCGCTTCTCGCCGCCCGACGATGCCTCCGAGAATGACCGGTTTGCCGGTGACAAAGCACCCCCTGGTGATGGCGGTTCCGGTGGCATAGCTGACGCAGTCGCGGACATGGCCCATGTCCTGCTCGTTGGTTCCCATATCCGGTGCCGGTACGTAGACTTCAGGGCCTATGTGTCGCCTGACGCCGTTGGTGAAGGAGCGGATGACTGCCTCTTTTGCAACGGGCGCAAGCGACGCCGGGTCGCATCTGATACCGGCCTTTCCTCCGCCGAACGGCACGCCGACCAGTGCGGACTTCCAGGTCATTTCCATAGACAGCCCGACAATCTCGTCCCTGCTGACCGAGTCTGTCATTCGAATTCCACCCTTGGCCGGGCCTAGCGTATCGTTGTGGCGTGAGATAAAGGCCTTGATATGGGCCCGCTTGCCGTCGGGCAGTCTCGGGTCAAGCCAGATCTCTATGACTTCTTTCGGCTCGGCGATCATAGCTAAGACCTCGCTGTCCAGGTCGAGGCGTTTGGCTGCCTGCTCGATGTTCCACACTGCCGTCTCAAGAATACCTTGTGTCTTGGCTCGGATATTTGTATCCATAATGCGTGTTCCTGTCAGATGTTGCTGTAGTGCGTCATACTTGCGTTACGCTGCCCAACAGTGCCTTTCTTTTCGCCCCTGTAACTGCGGGTATATTTGCCGGCACACCGTCCAGGCGGGCGGCGGCGAGCATGGCGAAGCTGAGTGCCTCATTTGCCGTGACGTCGACGTCGAAGCGTTCGAGGTTCACTGTGCCGGCCGGCAGGAGCAGCTTTCGTAGAAGCAGCACGAGCGTAATATTTTTTGCGCCACCGCCGCAGACTATTACCTCATGAGGGTTCTCAGTCAGCGTTCCGATCGCCCTGGCGATGCTTCGGGCGGTCAGCTCGGTAGTAGTGGCGATCAGCTCGGCCGGCGTAACGTTGTGTTTGTCGGCCATCAGCTCAAGGCGCTCCATGAAGGTTCGTCCCCATTGGTCTCGGCTGCATCTCTTGGCGGCGGATTGGTGGAAGTGGGATTGGGCGAGCAGTTCGCTCAATAGGGCCTGGTTTGGCTTGGCGGCGGCGGCGATAGCGCCGTCGGCGTCGTAAGGCTTGCTGAAATGCCGCCAACACAGCGCGTCTATGACCGCGTTGCCCGGTCCGCTGTTAAGGGCGAGCGTGTCGGCAGGGAAACCACCGGCCGGCAGGAAGGTTATGCTGGCTACCCCGCCGATGTCGACCAGCACGCGGGCTTTTCGCTCATGGTGCAGCAGGATGTAGTTTGGCCAGGCCTCCAGCGGCCCACCTACCCCGCTGACGGCGAGGTCGCCTTGGTCAAAGTCGGCCACGACCGGTAGCTGGGTCTGCTCAACAATGACTGCTGGTGAGCCCACTTGCAGTGCTGCGCCGATTACAGGTGCCTCGGACCCCTCAGTCTGAGGCGGGACGTAGGCGATGCCATGACCATGCGAGCCGACGGCGGCGATCTTCCCTATGCTGATTCGACAGGCCTTGCGCAGCGAGTTAGCCGCGTCGGCAAAGACCAGAGCGACGTCGCGGTCCAGCAGTGCCAGTTCCACCGGAGAAAGGTTTTGGCCGCCGCCGGCTGAGAGAAGTCGATGTCGCAGCTGTTCGCCGTACGGCAAGAACTCATGCCTCACCTGTCGGGCGGCCATCGCCTCTGCCGATCCGGCGATCGCGACCATAACGGCATCGACGCCATCGGCGGTAGCGCCGCTCGCAAGGCCGATAAGATATCGCTCAGTGAGTTTAGCCATGGTTGATAGCGGCAGGATACCGTAGTCCGGTTTGGACATACAACACGGATTTATTGCTTGGTCTGGGCGGTTGGCCGCTACATGCGGATCGGCAGCAACTGGGCGCGGAAGCCGACGGCGGGGAAGAATTGACCGGGACATTGTTGGCCGGTCAGATCGCCGTGCAGGTACACATGCTCGCTTCCTATGCCGAACTGTCGCTGCAAGGAGTGCACCAGTCCCAGCAGGTTGGCCATCTGCCCGCGTGTCGGCGGGGTGGCGGAGAAGTCGCCTGCCAGGCAGATGCCGATGCTGGAGGTGTCATAGTCGCACCCGGTCATGGCC
>JABMQG010000070.1 GCA_013203365.1 Planctomycetota bacterium
AACGATTGTGGGCGAGGAACAAGCACAGTGACGCAGTTGTCGCTTCGCTGCTGCTTGCCCTCGACGGTGACGTAGACGCAGGCCTCGACCGGCACGGCCAGTTGGACGGGCTCACCCGGCGGGATGAGTACGACGCGACGCCTAACGCACCCGCCGAGCGAGACGCTCGCGGCGAGTAGAATCGCGAGCAGCACAATTGCTCGTGTCCGTTGACAGACAGTTCCGGCCCAGCCCTGTGGCTCTTGAAGCAAGGGTTTCACTGGTGTCATGCGGGCTTGTGGACAGGGCCATGTCGGTGCCAACGAATCGAGAGCACGCTGAGACGCGCTCTGAGCGGCACACGAGACCGAAACTGGCCGATTCGGACAAGCGTTGTGAGTCCTAGCGTTGGCCTCCAGTTATCGCGGCAGCATCTGAAGATCAGATGCTGCACCACAGCCTGTCTGCAATACCGCGCCACAATCCGTTGGCTGCCCAAAACAGCGATAGCCAACAATTCCTCACCACGGATAACTTCAGGCCACAATTGCAGTTGAGATACTAACAAGGATCGCTGGATCCATAAAAGGAGTAAGACGTGCCGACAACAAGAGAACGTATTCTGGGGACGTTTTTGGGGGAGAAAGTCGATCGTCCACCGTATGGCGTGGGTATCGGGTTTTCACCATGGGGGCAAACCGTCGATCGATGGAAACGCGAATCGGGCATTGAGGACCTGGACGTGGCCAAGTATTTCGGCTACGAGAATGGTTTTATCACAGTGCCCATCAATGCCGGCGCCTGGCCGCCGTTCAAGCGTGAGATCATAGCCGAGGATGATCGCACCATCACGACTCTCGACCCGCGTGGCATTGTCATGCGGAACCTGCGTGACGGGTCCTGCATGCCGGACTTCCTGGCCTACCCAGTACACAATCGCAAAGAATGGGACAAGTACAAGCAAGAGCGTCTGCGGCCGGACGTCTTAGGGCGTTTCATGAAGCCCGGCTGTTCGTGGAATCTCTGGAACGACGTGCCGTGGGAAGGCGCTATCGCCAAGGAGGCCGTCTCGCCGATCGCCGAGCAGGCGGCGAGGGAACATCTGCCTGTGCAGGTGGGAGCATACCCCTGGGGCGTGTTCGGCACGGCCCGCGACATACTGGGGGCCGAGGAGCTGCTGCTGGCATTCTACACCGATCCGGGGCTGGTTCACGACATCATGGACACCTTTACCGACCTCTGGCTGCACCTGTACGAACAGGTGGCCGGGTTTATCCAGATCGATCACATCCACATTTGGGAGGACATGTCCGGCAAGCAGGGTTCGCTTATCTCCCCGGCTATGATCGAGGAGTTCATGATGCCCAATTACCGAAAAATCCACAACTTTGCCAAGGCACACGGCGTATCGCTGATCTCGGTGGATTCCGACGGTTTAGTGGATGAACTGATTCCAATCATGATGAAGAACGGTATGAACGTGATGTTTCCCTTCGAGGTTCAGGCGGGTTGCGACATTGAGAAGTATCGGCGGCTGCATCCAACGCTGGGCATCTGGGGCGGGCTTAACAAGTACGCCCTCACGCAGGGAAAAGAAGCGATAGAAGCCGAACTGGCCAAGGCCTTTCGTATGCTTCAGAAGGGCCGTTACATTCCGTGCCTGGACCACCTGGTGCCGCCGGACGTGTCCTGGGAGGCGTTCGTTTATTTCAATAACCGGCTCAAAGAGATTATGGGCGTTGGCTGAGGGCCTCTAGCCGAGCCTTGCCGGCTTCGGCCGGCCGCAGAGCCTGCTTTGTCTTTGGGCCTGCGGCCGATGTAAAAGTTTTATTAGAGACTCCAAGGCCCACTGGTTTGGATTCGAGTGTACGCCTCGCTACCGTTCAATCGGATCATAGGGTAAGGCGCATGGAAAGCAGACATGGTCCGTTTAGCATTAGCTTCAGCAAGGCGTTAATTCCCCACCAACTTACGGCCGAGGCCACAGTAGAACAGGGCTCATCGCGCGCCTGTTACCAGAGCAACTGGCATGCGCAAGGCACAAGGTTTCCCCTGGCGTCGTGGTCTCTGGGCGGGCGGCGCATGCTGGCCGGGGCGGGCGCCAAACTCCAGGGGGTAGGCTGGTTGACCGATCTGGACGTTGTTGCCTCGCCGACCATGGCAGCCGTTCGAATTCATGGCGACAACCAGGCTGGGCGGGATACCGTCAACGTCCAGACCACATGGTTTGTGCACTTGGCCGGGTACGGGGAAGAAATATGGGTTTGTCCCAAGTATGAGACATACCCTTGCGAATTGGCCTGGGAGATTGCGGGGCCGGCTGAGGCCCTAACGATTGAAGGGTTCCCCTCGATCCTGTGTGCTCGCAGTGGAAATGGAATAGCCACAGTCACGGCACCTCGCGGCCAGGCGTGGGTTTGGCGACTGGCGGAGAGTGGAACGGCGCCGGTCTGCGTCGAGATCGGCATTCAGCCCTGCGAGAACAATCGCGGCTATGTCGACTTTCGACGGCCTGTGACAATGAAGCTGTTGGTGAAGAACCACTCCGATCGCGATCTGTCCGGTGGGACCCTGACCCTGTTTGGTTTGGATGAGCCGGCAAGTGTACAGTTGGACCTTGGCCCTGGCCGGCAGCGGGCGATTGAGATGCCGTTGGATATTCAGGCCCGCCGAGGGATCATCCCGCTGGCGGTGCGGTTTTCGCACACCGACGGTGTGGGGCTGGGCTTCCGCACGATCTGGGCTCCGCATACGGTGATCGAAAGCGATCAGCCATATCTGGATGGCATGTATGCCGAGAACCTTCGGTCGATGGTTCACCGTTTCACATTCAACACTTGGCGAGAGGACGAGCCGCGGTATCCCTGTTACGTGCGAGGCGTGTTCTGCCGTAACATTCACACGGCCCTGATCGGCTTAGACGAGCCGGAGCGCCTCTGGGGCTGGGTGCGCCTGTGGCTGATGTCGCTACGGTCCTGCGGCTACATGCCCGAGTCGTTCCCGCTGGTCGTGCCGTCGCTGGGCGAGCCTGACTGGCTGGACTCGAATTTCTCAATCGGCAACGACGGACTGGGCTTTGCCCTCATCCAATGGGGCAAGCTGTTCCTTCGGGCCGACGACGGCCTTCGCCGGGAGATGCTTCTGGCCGACCTTGCCGACTTGTCCCGTGCGGCAAATGCCTTGGTGCGATTCATGCACTGGGACGGGCGGATCGACGATCATAGCGAGTCCATCGACGGCATCCGTACCGACAAGATGCCGTTAGGCAGCCCGTTTGCGCAATCGCTTTGTCTGGCCGGGGCGATCCTGGTTCGCCGCTCGCTGCAAGAGGCTTCGCGTCATGCGATGGCGCAAGAGACCAAGCGGATCGTGGAACTGGAGCAAAGGTACGCCGATCTGGCTGATCGTCTGCGGGCCGGCCTGGACAAGGCTTGCGAGGATGGTTTTTTCTCCGACATGACCTGCGATCAAGGCCAGCTTCATCCTCATACCTACACCAACCTCACTGCCGGCATGGTGCTGAGCGATCCCGATCTAGGGGAGCAGCAGTGGACTCAGTGGGGCATTATCTCCCGCACTATAGAGTTCAACGCCAAGTACATCGCGTCAGGCCGGCCCTACCGGGTACTAACGTGCCCTTACTGGCGGCCTCACCCTGGCCTGAGCCACAACGCCTACTCGCAGATTGCCATGATCCTCAATTGCCTGGCACTTGGTCGCGAGGAGCAGGCTGGAAGGTATTTTTCTGACCTTATGGAAAACGCGCAGGCAGACTCATCCAGGCAACTGCTATCCGATCCGCAATTCACGGTAATGGACTGGACCGGCCGCGACCAGGAGTTCTCACGGTACATCATTCCTGAAGGTGCAGTCATGGGCCACGACCGCATCAAGATCAACCCAGGCAACGGGGTTAATTGCAGTTATTTTTTGTACCTGGTAGACCGCATGATCGGGATTACGCCCCGACAGTCGCGAGTCGAAATTTGCCCTCGTCTGGCCGGCCAACGGAAGTGGGCGGTAAGCGGATATCGTACGCGGCTGGGTGCGGTGGACTATCGAATCGACCGCGAACTGGAGAAGGTTTCCGGCGAGTGTAAAGCAGCCTCGCCGATGACGATATCGCTGCCAATTGACGTACGCCGCCCATATACTGTATTTGTGGATGACAAGCCCATTGCTGCATCGTTGGTGGCTGAGGCCCAGGGTCAGCGAGTCGTATTTGACCTGCCTGCCGGGGCGCACAGGTTCCGCGTAGAGGTCGGTAGGGTTTCATCGGACGGCTAACCGCATGTTTTCGCCATGGCCGCGATGCCGGGCAAGACAGAGCGCAACTCGTGGCCGTTGGCGGCATGATTATGTCAGTTTGGTTGAGCGGTGGCCAAGTGGCACTGACAATGCCCATAAGGCAATGTGTACTCTTA
>JABMQG010000071.1 GCA_013203365.1 Planctomycetota bacterium
CCAAACAGAATGCGGCTGCCGAGGGCCTTTGTTTGGGGTTTCCGCCGGCCGCATCTCCTGCTACGATTAGGCCATGGGCTACGAGAAAAAACCCCGGCCAAGCTTCGAAGAAATTTTGGGCACGTGGAGTTCTCCCTGGGGCCGGATGGGGGGCGTATACGGTCCTGATGGGCTGCGACGAATCGAATTGCCTCATTACTATCCGGACGACCTGCTCGATCTGCTGAAGTGGGAACACCCCGGCGCCCGGATCGATGACGCTGCGTTTGCCGAGTTGGCCGATCTGTGCAGCGACTATTTTAATCGCAGAGCGGTCGATTTCTCCACAGTGCGGTGCGACCTGTCCGGTTGCGGGCCGTTCGCTCAGAAGATTCTAACTGCCTGCCGAAAAGTACCCTATGGTCAAACCCGCTCTTATTCCGCTCTAGCCGGCCTAGCTGGAGAGCCCGGCAAAGCCAGGCCCGCCGCCCAGGCCCTGGGCAAGAACCCCATCCCGCTGGTTATCCCCTGTCACCGCATCGTCTTGGCCGCCGGCCGGCTCGGCGGCTTCAGCGCCCCCGGCGGCATCCAACTCAAGAGCCGACTGATCGAATTGGAAAGCCAAGCCCGCCCGTAAGCAGCGTGCCGCTGCCGCTCTTGGTGGTGGTTTTGGAACACGCCGCCCAAACGCCCTCGATGCCATCGCCACGCAAAGTCCGCTACGTGTGATATTCGGCGTTGATGGTTACGTAGTCTCGCGACAGGTCGCAAGTCAAGACGGTGTAGCTGCCCCGACCGAGATGAAGGTCAAGTTCGATCTGCACTGTCTGACCGGCCATGTGGACCTGGGCGGCCCGGCGGTCGAACGGGCAACTCGCGCCGCGCCGCATTACGGTCAGGCCGCCGATCTTGCAGGAGGCCTTGTCCTGGTCCACCTTGGCATTGCTTCGCCCGGCGGCGGCGAGAATGCGTCCCCAATTGGGGTCGCCTCCATGCGCGGCGCATTTTACCAACGGGCTTTCGGCGATGGTTTTGGCCGCGGCCATGGCCTCTTGGTCTGACCGGGCGCCCCGAACCTTGATTCGAAGCAGTTTTGTGGCGCCCTCCCCGTCCCGGACGATGGCCTCTGCCAACTCCGCGCAAACTCCCTGCAACAGTTTCGTGAATTTCTCCAGCGGCGTGCCGCCTGTGATGTTCGTGTTGCCGGCGGCCCCGCTGGCCAGCAGAACCACGGTATCCGACGTGCTGCGGTCGCCATCCACGCTGATGGCGTTGAAAGAGTTGGCACTGGCCGACCGCAGGGCGCGTCCAAGGGCCACTGGGCTGCACCTGGCGTCGGTCGTTATGAAACCGAGCATTGTTGCCAGCGAGGGGGCTATCATCCCCGAGCCCTTCGCAATGCCGGCGACGGTGACAGCCTTACCGGCGATTCGCCCGGTCGCAACGGCCGACTTGGTGTGTGTATCGGTAGTCAGGATTGCCCGCGCCACGGCCGCGTCTTCATACGTAGACAACATCCCGGCCGCTGCAACTATGCCAGCACGCACCTTGTTCATGTCCAACGGCTGGCCGATCACTCCTGTGGAGCACACGAGCACCTGCTCGGCCTCACAGCCTAGGCAATTGGCAGTCAACTTCGCCATCGTCGCCGCGTCGCGGTCGCCGTGTTTGCCGTTGCAGGTATTGGCGTTTCCCGCGTTGACAACGACAGCCCGGCACCGGCCATAGCCACGGGGAAGTATGCGCCGGTCCCACCGGACAGTCGCGCCGACGACCTGGTTGGTCGTAGTCACCATGGCGGTCGGGACGGCCATGTCTGTCGCCGCTATGATCGCCATGTCTTCTTGGTCGCGCGTCTTGAGCCCGCAGCGCGCCGCGGCAGCCACGAACCCGGCCGGCAGTGTGATGTGGCGAGCCTTCGCCATTGTCTGTTCCTCTAGGCCTTCAACTGAAGGCGGCTCGAAAAATCGCCCTTGCAGTTGGGCCCAAGGGCGCCGCAAATCAAGAAAAACTCAAATCAGTCCCGTCGTCTCATCCCAACCGTACATGATGTTCATGTTCTGAATCGCCTGGCCGCTTGCGCCTTTGACGAGGTTGTCCAGGGCGCTGAAAATAATGACCCGACCGTTCACCATGCGGGCTGCGACGTCGCAAAAGTTGGTGTGGACGACGTACTTAACGGCTGGCAGGACCTCGGTGCGAACCCGCACGAACGCCGCGTTGCCGTAATAGTCGTTCAACACGTCGGTGAGTTTCTCGCTAGTCACCGACTCTTTGACGCTCTGGGCGTATATGCTGCACAACATACCCCTGTCCATCGGGCATAGGTGAGGCACAAACGTCAGCGACACTTCCTTTGCAGCGATAGCCGACAGCACTTGCCGTATCTCCGGCGCATGCCGGTGCGTGCCGACGGCGTAGGGTTCGAAGTTCTCGTTCCGGTCGGGAAAGTGATACTTCTGATTCGGGCGCCGCCCGGCGCCGGAGACGCCGCTGATCGCGTTGACGATGATGCCGTCGGCGGCGATAAGGCCTTCTTTCAAAAGTGGACCCAACGCTAGCACCGAACAGGTCGGGTAGCAGCCGGGGTTGGCGATCAGCTGCGCGTTGGCTATGGCGTCGCGGTAAAACTCCGGCAGGCCATACACAGCCTCGGCCAGGCGGCCGACGTCGGTGTGGGGACAATACCATTTCTCGTACACCGCCGGGTCTTTCAGCCGATAGTCGGCCGAAAAGTCGATGACCTTCAAGCCCGCCTCTCGCAGCTTAGGCACATAGCCCATGGCGACCTTATGCGGCACGCACAGCAGCACCAACTCGGCCGATCGCGAGATCTTGGCGATGTCGAATAATTCCTGCCGCATCGGCAACTGCTTGCTCAGCAGCGGAAAAAAACCGTCGATGGGCCCCAGTTCGTCGGGCGGCCCATAAAGGCCGGAAATCTCCACGTGCGGGTGCCGCAATAGCCACCGGATGGTCTCAAAGCCGGCGTAACCTGATCCGCCGACAACGGCTACTTGAATCTTGCTGCCCGCCAGCGATGCAGTCATCCCGGTTCCTTTCTCTGATCTTGCCCGGCCCTGCCAACAAAAGGAGGCACCAAACCAATAAGAACGGCCCCGGCCGCTATCGTGACCAGAGCCGTTTGCCGTAGTTGTGACGGTTCAGATTTCCCTTACCGCTTGGAGAACTGGAAGCTCTTTCGGGCCTTCTTGCGCCCCGGCTTCTTTCGCTCGACCTTGCGGGCGTCTCGGGTGAGCAGGCCGTTGTTGCGGAATGGCACTTCGACGTCGGGAGTTGCCTTGACCAGCGCCCTGGCCAGCCCGAGCGATACGGCCCCGGCTTGGCCGGTCATGCCGCCGCCGTGGAGATTGACGAAAATGTCCCACTGGCCGGCGGCTTTTGCCACCTCCAGCGGTGCCCGGATGGCCAAGCGGTCGCTATCTCGAAGGAAGTATTCATCCACCTGCCGCTTGTTGATCTCAAACTTGCCGCTGCCCGGCCGAATGCGAACTCTAGCCACGGCCGTTTTCCGCCGACCGAGGCCCCAAATAAAGGTCTTCGCCGGCGGTGTGGCCACCTGTTCGGCTGCGCTGGCATCTGCTTCCGGCATGCTAATTATCCTTACCTTAAGTCAATAAAACAGTTACAGTTTGAGTTTTTCGGGCTGCTGGGCCTGGTGCGGGTGCTCAGCGCCCGCATAGACCTTCAACTTGCTGAACATCTTGCGGCCAAGCCGATTCTTGGGCAGCATGCGACGCACTGCCAATTCTATGACCCGACCGGGATGCTTCTCCATCATTTTCCCTAAAGTCCGGACCTTGCGCCCACCGGGGTACCTGGTATACCAATCGTATTCCTTGTCGGTAAGCTTCTTGCCGGTGACCCGGATCTTCTCGGCGTTGAGGACCACGACGAAGTCACCCGTGTCTACGTGAGGGGTATAGGTGGGCTTGTGTTTGCCCATCAAGATCGTGGCGATTCTCGCGGCCAATCGCCCCAAAACGCGATCAGAGGCGTCCACCACATACCACTTGGGGCAAATCTCGCCGGGTTTAGCCATGTACGATTTAGTTGTCGGCAATGTTGCCATACTGCCTGCCTTCCATCTATACGGAGCCTAGTGTGAAGCCGTTGATTATTGCAAAAACGCCGTGCTTGTCAAGGGGTATGAAAGAGTTTTATTCGCCGCCCGGCGCAAGCCGTTGTATTTGCCTGGGTACGACGTATCATAGCAATGCCGTGTAAACTGAAGCTGACAAGGATGAAGAAAGGGGCGACGGGACGTGTACAGGCGGATATTGTTCGCGGCGACCGTGTTTGTTGTCGCTGGTTTTCCGGCCACGCCGGTCTGGGCCCGGGGCCTTTCGGCCCTTGGCCGCGACGAGAAAGCCGCCTTGGTTGCCGAGGCGACGGCCGAGGCGCGGGCTCAGATCACCCGGCGAATCCGGGCCCTGCCGATCGACGCTGGCATCACCGTCGGTGACCTGGCGGCCTCAAGCCCGCAAATTGACGCGTCGCTTAATGCCTTCATTGTAGTTATCAAGCCAGCGGGACCGCCACGGTGGGACGCCACCGATACGCAGGTGGAGGTGGTCGTGGAAATCCGCCTGGAGGCTGTCTATCACTGGCTGAAGGGCCTCGATCCAAGCCATTACAGGAGTGTAACCGTCGCCGCCGCCAACCTTGCCGAGCGGATTGCCGAGGCCGGCGATCGCAGCATCCGCCAAGTCGGAAGAGCCTCCGTTGGCGGCAAGGCGCCTAAGGCAGTCGACGCGTTGCCGATGCTGTGGCGGACCTCCGTACTGCCCGAGGGTGTCCGGGCCGCGGAGGACTCGGCCCGCACTTACGCCAGGTGCAACCTGCTGAGGCAGATCAAACTCCTTCGGGTCAACGCCGGTGTTACCGTAGAAGACTTCGCCGCCATCAGCAAGGATATAGCCGACGGCATTGACAAAATGGCCCTGGCGGCCAAGCAGCAAGGTAAGTCCGTCCTTCGTCCCAGGGAGCTGATCGTGGACGTTACGGTTGCCAAGCCCGCCCGCGACGTGTACACCCAACTGCGAACGCTGCACGGGCAATATTATAAGGGCACGGCCGTCACCGATGGCGACTTTGCCCTTTTAATAGAAACGGCAGGCTCGGCAATGCTTGCCGGGGCCGGCAGCGGCGTACCGCCGGGGAGATTTCTTACAGTCGGCCCGCAAACTCGTGCCGGCGGCCCTGCTTTGCCACGCCGACCGAGTTGGCCCGTAAAACTCAGCGCCACGGGCAAGGCCGGCGTGGCTATCAAGGGCAAGAACGTGGCTCAGGCCAAGCTCAAAGCCCTGCGCCAGGCTGAGAGCACGGCACGCGAAGACCTCGCCAGGCGGCTGAGGGAACTTCAAATCACGGCCAAGACCTGCGTTGGCGACTTCGTTTGTCTCGACAAGCGCATCGACCAGGCAATGACTGATTATCTGCAGACCGCACGTCTTGTCGGGGCTAAGATCTATGACGGCACTGGTGCTGTGGCCGTCGTCGAAATCCACACAGACGAACTGTGGAATATGATTGTGCTGTGGCAGAGAAAGCTGGCGATTCGAATCGAGTGATGCCGCCGGTTTGTCTTCTGCTCGCCTGCAGCCGGCCTTTCGGAAGCCTTTTTTTTGGAGCCTTTTTCGGGAGCCTTTCGGGAGCCTTTGGGGAGCCTTTCGGGTGCATTTCGGGAGTTTATGCCTTGGAAACGGCAAGTAATTGAGGTATAATACTAGTTATGTCCAAGGCAATAGTTCGTCTGACCGGGGGTGACCCGTACCTGGTGTTTTGGTTCGGCCGAGCCCATTGTGTGCCGGACCAGGGCACCGGTTTGCTGCCGGACCCGTTGCCATGCATCGCATGGGGACCTTCGCCGGCCAAGACCGAGTGGCCCGGCGACCGTGGCCCGTATCGGCTTATCGCCGATCTGGAACGCAGCCAGGATATAGGTGACCTGGATCACGTCTCGGCGAATATGCCGATGCTGGAACGACTGATCGCCCGCTTGGAGGCCCGTGCCGAGGCCCTGAGCCGACTCGCCGACCGCGCCCGGGCCGTCCACGCTCGCCATGAGCCCAGCGCCGGCCAGCGCCGAGGGGGATGATTGTCAGCCAAAGGTCTTTAGAGCGGGGGTGAACATCCGGGTGCGCCCTGCCGAAACCACGTCTCGATGTTGGTAACTCACCGATTTTTCTGCGGTATTCAAAAAATCTTTCTCGCCCGATTTGCATCTGCCACTGGTTCCTGTCAAAGGCCGTCAGGTAAATATACGAAAATATCTTTAGCCCTGCTGCGTTAGGCAATAGCGAGAGGGCAAGTGTGTGCGCCCCTGGCGGCCTTTGACACATTTGTTTGATTAAGTGCTGTTAGTTACACCGACTTATCGTCCGCTAACGACAAAAGCCGACGGCGGTGGCCACTTTCTCGCAGCCGACAGCGGGAGTGAGAGCAGACGGGCATAGGTGAAGTCCTGCTAGAGGAGGGTTTGATCACGCCCGAGCATCTGGCTGAGGCGATATCGCTTCGCAAGAGCGAGGGTCTTCGCCTGGACCGCGCGCTCGTGCGGTTGGGGCATATTTCCGAACGCCAGGTGCTTTCGGTGCTCAGCGAGCAGTTGTCGATCCCGATGGTGGAGCTTGACTCGGCAAAGATCGACGTGGAAACCTTGCGTAGCCTGCCGGCGAGGATTGTATACCGCAAAAGGCTCGTGCCTATCGGGTGCACCGACGGCGTGCTGAAGGTAGCAACCGCCGATCCGTTTGATCTGTACGCATTCGACGAGATTCGGCTGCTGACCGGCCAGCAGGTCCAGCCCGTCCTTGCCGTCAGCGAAGAAATCGACAAGGTCATCAAGACCTACTACGGCGTCGGCGGAGATACCATCGACGAGATGATGAGCACCGACGATCTGAAAGTCGTCCCCAGCGGGATCACCGAGAACGAAGACCTGCTGGAAATGGCCCAGGAGGCCAGCGTCATCAAGCTGGTCAACGAGATCTTCCTTGAGGCACTCGGCGAGCGGGCCAGCGACATTCACATCGAACCGTACGAGCATGGGTTATCGATTCGCTATCGCATCGACGGTGTTCTCCAGGCAGCCTCCGTCCCGCCGCAAATCAGCCGATTCCAACAGGCCATCGTCAGCAGAATCAAGATCATGGCCAATCTCAACATTGCCGAGAAGCGCCTCCCCCAGGATGGGCGGATCAAGATGCAGGTCGGCACCCGGCAGATCGACATCCGCGTCAGCGTTATTCCCATGCTCTTCGGAGAGGGAATTGTACTGCGGATACTCGACAAGGCGACCGTGCTCTATTCGCTGCCGGAGTTGGGCCTGTCACAGAGGGATTTCGAGCTGTTTGAGGACCTGGTCATCCGCCCGCACGGCATAATCCTTGTGACCGGGCCGACCGGCAGTGGCAAGACCACCACGCTGTACGCCGCCCTGTCGGCCATAGTTAGCGACGAGATCAAGATCATCACCGTCGAAGACCCGGTCGAGTACCACCTGGACGGCGTGAACCAGATTCAGGTGGCACCGAAGATCGGGTTGACCTTCGCCCACGGGCTACGGTCAATCCTCCGTCACGACCCGGACGTGGCGATGATTGGCGAGATCCGCGACCTGGAGACTGCCGAGGCCGCAATCCAGGCCGCTCTGACCGGCCACATGGTCTTCGCCACATTGCACACCAACGACGCATGCTCCGCGCCCACCAGGCTGCTGGACATGGGCATCGAGCCGTTCCTGATCACCAGCACGCTGTCGGCGGCGATGGCGCAGCGGCTGGTCAGGACGATCTGCGC
>JABMQG010000072.1 GCA_013203365.1 Planctomycetota bacterium
CATGAAGACGAACAGCAGCACCATGCCTACGATCAACGCCAGCATCATCCACGGTGGGCGTGTGGGCTTGGTTGGAGACGGAACCGGTTGGCCGTCCGCGGTCTGGTCTGCGGGCTCACCAGCTGTCGCATCTGTGGCGGCTGGTCCGACCTGGTCGGCCGGCAATGCCGACGGTTGGGCAGCTTGGCCGCCTGATTCAGTCGTCATAGTCTCCGCAGGCGGATTGCCACCACGATCTTCCGCAGCATCCTGTCCAGCGGCTGAGACGACCACGAGCAAAGCGGCGGAGAAAGCCACGGTTGCCAACAGATTCCATCGATAGAGTTTGCGCATCATTTAGCCGTTCCTCACTAGCCTGTCTACAATAACGCTCGGCCCTCACCGCGGCAGGCCTGCGGTAGAGGGCGTGATATTATGCAGCCACGGCGCTGGCTGCGTCAACCGCCGAGTTACTATTCGGTGCACGAAGATCATATAGCGACCGCATGTCGCGAGTGGGGGCGGGGCATTTACCTTGGGCCGGTGTGCCTGAAACAGGTGCTGATGGCAGTTCGTCGAGTTGCCTTGTTTGGCTGGCCGGGGCTTGCCGAGGCGATTGGTCTTCGGGTATCTTGGCGGCCATGGTGCGTGTAGGATTGGGTTATGACAGTCACCGTTTCGCACCCGGTCGGCCTTTGATGCTTGGCGGAGTGTGCATCGGCGACGGGGACGGGCTGAGCGGGCACAGCGACGGGGACGTGGTGATTCACGCGGTTATCGACGCGATTCTGGGCGCGGCGGGGCTGGGAGACATCGGCGAGCAGTTCCCTGACACCGATGCCTCGCTGGCGGGGATCGATTCACGCCGGCTGTTGGCCTGGACGATGAAGCTGGCGAGGGAACGGGGACTGCGGGTTGTCAACTGCGACGTGACGGTACTTACCGAGCGGCCGAGGCTTTCGCCGTGGAAGCCGGCCATGAAGGCCAGTCTCGCCGGCCTGCTGGCCGTGGATACCGGCGACGTCGCCGTCAAGGCCAAGACTAACGAAGGAATGGGCGCTATCGGCCGGGGCGAAGGAGTGGCTGCGATGGCCGTGGTGTTGATGGAAAGCCGGTAGATTTTTTTAGTGGTTGACTCACAAGGCGGGATTGTGGTCTTTGGCAGTGCGGCTGAACCTTATAGCACGATATAGCACGATCGAGAATTTAGATGGATAGAGAACGAGGAAAGCCAAACCGCGGATAGAAGGATGTCAATGCAAATCTACAACACGCTGACGAAGAGGAAGGAGGCCTTCGAGCCTGTCGTTCCCGGACACGTGGGCATTTACGTGTGCGGTCCGACGGTGTACAAGCCCAGCCACATCGGCCATGCGGTAGGCCCTATCATCTTCGATACGATCAAGCGATACCTCGTGCACAAGGGCTACAAGGTCAAACTGGTGATCAACATCACCGACGTGGACGACAAGCTTATTGCCGAGGCCGCCACACGGAAAATAGGGATAGAGCAGCTGGCGTCAGAGATCACGTTGAATTATTTCCACTGTCTGGACGCCCTGGGCGTGCTGGGCGTGGACGAATTCCCGCGTGCGACGGAGAACATCGACAAGATTATAGATCTGATCCAGCGTCTGCTGGACAAGCAGGCCGCCTACGTGGTGGACGGCGACGTATACTTCGACCACACCGTGGCGAGGGATTACGGCAAGTTATCCGGCCGGCGGATAGAACAGGCCCTTGCCGGCACGCGAGAGCTTGCGGGAAAGGCCCGCCACTCAGCCGACTTCGTACTCTGGAAGGCCACCAAAGCCTCTGAGCCAAACTGGGATTCCCCGTGGGGCCCTGGCCGGCCCGGCTGGCATATCGAGTGCTCGGCGATGAGCATGGCGCTGCTGGGTGAGACGTTCGACATCCACGGCGGCGGGATAGACTTGATGTTTCCGCATCATGAGAACGAGATTGCCCAGAGCGAAGCGGCCACGGGCAGGCCCTTTGCCAAATACTGTATGCACAACGGCCTGACCCGCGTGCAGACAAAGCTGGCC
>JABMQG010000073.1 GCA_013203365.1 Planctomycetota bacterium
GCCATGTGGACCGGCGGCGCCTTCGACTTCGACGGCGACGTGGACATCTTCGACTTCGGCAGCTTCCAGGGCAATTACGGCACGGTTGCCGCAGGCTATCCCGTCGAGGTCGATACCGTTGTCATGCCCGATCCGCCCTTTGGCGGTGAGGTTCCGCCCTACCTCCTTTCTAACGACTTAAACAAAGATCACGTATTCGACATGTTTGACTTCCTGATCTTCCAACGCAACTTCGGCAACACCGAGGGAATGATGCCGACGGATGGCGACCTGGATCACGATGGCGACGTGGACATCTTCGACTGGGCCATTTTCGATTACTGCCCATCGATGCCTGCACCCGAGCCGGCCACGGCGCTGCTTTTGGCCCTCGGCGCAGCCGCCGTCTTTGGAAAAATCAGGCGCAGGTAGTTTATCCAACGCCTGGGACGTGGTTTTTGCCGCAACGCGATGGGCCGGAACGAAGTGACGGCGCCGCCTCGCCAGGTAAACTTAACTAGCCTTGTGTCCTGGCCCGGACCACGTCGAGGAATGTCTCGGTCTCTTTTTGCCATTTCCCCAGCAGTGTCTTGGCCGTTCGGGCGCCTTGCCATAGGTCGATAACCTTGTCCGTGAAGCTTATCGGCCGGGCGGCCAGCGATCGCAGTGTGCGCCCGCCCCAGCCGCCACAAAGGTAAAAACGCCTATGGGCCTCGAAGACGGCTTTCTGAAGGCCGGCCACACCCAGTCGGCTGTGGTTGTAGACGCAGTGCACGCCGTCGTAATAGTCCCAGTCGCTCGGGTAGTCGGTGAATATCAAATGCGGCCGCATGTCGTCGTACATCGGCGTCCCGGGCAGTGGCGTCAGTACGCTTACCTGTAGCGTCTCGATCTGAGTTCGGCGGGCAAAATCAACAATCCCCTCGGCTGTCCTGGCCGTGTGCTCCGGACCCATGACGAACATCCCGTGAATCCAGAAGCCGTTATCATGAAGAATCTTCGTGTCCTCGCTCAGCCGGGCCGAGAGGCTCTGCGGGCCGCGGTATCCCTTGTTCCACGCCTTGGCAGTGGCCTCGTCGGTTGTCTCATAGCCGATGAACAGCATGTCACCACCGGCACGGTGCATGCTCCGCAGCATTTGATCGTCCCGCTGCCGCCGGTCGCCGTCGATCCAGTGAAAGTCCACCCTCGACTGCGCGTTGAACCGCAGCCGCATCGGCCGAATCCTGTCCAAAAGCGTTCGGGTCCACTGGCGATCGGTCGTGAAATTGTCGTCATAGAAGAACAGGGTAGTGAAACCCTGTTCGGCATATCGGCACAGGTCGCGATGGACCTTCTCGACCGACTGCCGCCGCACCTTTCGCCCGAACATACGCGTTACCGAACAATATCGGCAGCCGTATGGGCAGCCGCGAGACGTCATCACAGGCAGCTCGTACAGGTAACGCTTTCGGCAGCCGGCGAGAAGCTTGTCGAAATCGTGCATCAGAAAGTGATTCAGCGTGGGTATCTGGTCCAGATCCGCCAGAGCCGTCGCCTGTATGATGCCCGAATCCACTTCGCCGCTGGCGATGGCCTCTATCACCGTCTCACCCTCGCCGCAGACCACTATGTCGGCGTGTGCCAGGGCCTCTTCCGGCAGCACGGTCGCGTGAACGCCGCCGATGACGATCTTCACCCCAGCCGCGTCCCGCTTGATGCGGTCGGCTATGGCGTAGCCCCTGCTGGCCGTGGGGGTCATGATCCCGATACCCACCACGTCCGCGTTACAAAGATCGGCGTATATCTTCGGGTCGGCATCCACCGGCCCGGAGATATTCTCGTTGTACACCACCACGTCGTACCCGCTCTGCTCGAGAATCGTCGCCAGCGTGATACCGCCCAGCAACGGCCACCGGGTGATCCAAGCATTCAACGGCCTATCCGGCCGACCCTGCGGCTCGATAAAGCGAATCCTTCGCCGGCTGCTGAGACTATGTATCATTGAATCCTTCCCTGAAACAGGTCTCTATAGTGCCAATTTCTCATCACTTCGGCCCTCGTCTTTCAATCAAGCCCGATGACGAATTGTATTACAAATTGTATTACAAAGCCCCTGAATGCTACCGCATGCCAACGCGTCTCACAAGGCTTGACCTGTCTCCTCGGGCCGTCACTGCGTACAATCGACAGATGCTGAAATGTTGCCGAATGTTGGACAACGACCCAGACGGGCAATCAGGTCAACAGGCCGGATGGCAGGGAACATGGAGTGCGAAATCACCAAGTAAGGGTGAGTTGCTTACCGCTGGGGGACACCTCTTCGGGCAGGACCGCCAGGAGCGTATCAGCCGGCGCTTCGGCAAGCTCTTTCGGCTCCATCTTGTGAAGCCCGCCGCCGTAGACCCGGCCCACATCAAGGAGCGCATCCCAGGGGATTTCATTCAGCGCGGTCCACACGGCCCTGAGCAGTTCCGGCTTGTCATGGAGCATTCTGGCCAATGTTACCTTGGGATATAGCAGCAAGTACACGTTGGCCGTTATCGCCCTAGAGTGGTTCAGAATGAACCGGAACGCGCCCTTGTCCTCGCCGGTTCGCCCCATGTAGGTGCACAAGATGGGTGCTGGCTCCCGGTATTCTTGAGAGTACCAAGGCTCCCTGTGCTGGCAGAGATACCGCTCGTGGATGCACTGGGCTCGGCCGCCCTGCAGGTACTCCCAAAGACGCGGGTACTTCTGGTGAATCTCGTCTTCAGGAAGCCTGCAATCCAGGAGGACCATACGCGGGTCGATAAGCGGGTTGCCTTTTTCATCGGCCTCAATCTCGTCTGTTCGCACGAAACGCGGACTAGGCAGGATCGGCTTCAGGAAACGATGCGGAAGCCCAAGCTCCTCAGCCTTCGCCTCGGGAAGGACAAAGAAAGCGTTGGCTCCGGTGGCGATGCCACGTTTGATGGCAAAGAGGTCCGAAAGTTTCGGCTGCCAACCTTCACCGACGCCCTCTTTGTTGGCAAAGGCCAATCTCGTCCATTTTGCCTCCGGGCGAAGCTCGCTTCGTGCTACAAGCCGCCTCTGCTCAGGTCTGACTATTGTCCCGCCATACGTGAACTCCACCAGATGCCCATCGGGTGGCGCTGCGTTGCGGAAGCAGACGACCGCAGAGGAGACCAGTGCATCGTCGAACTGCACGTGATCGGGATCGAAGCGATGAATTCGCATCAGTGTCACGCAGTTCAGGAGGTACTCTTTTAATGGACCGCCGTAGTTGACGTCCATGAACTCGCTTGGAATCAGCCAAATGGCCAGGGCGTCCTTTCCCATCCACGCATTGGACAGTGTTACGAAGTGGCAATACAGGCCGGTCAATCCATTGAGGTCCACCCCGGAGGCCCGAACGTAGGCAGCGCGAAGCCGCTGTTTCGAGGCGGCGTCAAGGTGATGATGCCTGACATACGGCGGATTGCAGACGACCAGCGTGGCCTTTCCCCTCTCATCACTGGGCGGCACTGCAGTGGTGAAATCGCCCAGCGTCAGCGCGAGCGGCGTGCCCTCCCAAAGCTTGCGAGCAGGCTGCCCGTAGTGTGGGTCGATCTCGTAGCCCTTCGCCCAGTCGATTCGGTCTTGAGGGAAACACCGCAGCAGCGCCGAGTAGAACGCTCCCGTACCGAACGCAGGATCAAGGAATCGCACCGGGCAGCCCTTTGGCAGGAGGGACTTGGCCGCACGGAGAATGTCCTCGGCCAAGGCCATCGGCGTGGCAAACTGCCCGAGTTTGTTCCGCTGAGCCTGGGACTTTGCTGAGTCCAAGCCTGCCTGAAGCTCAACCCGTCGCTGCTCAATTTCCTCGTGTTGCCGCATGCTTACAGTCCAAACTCGGTTAGGTCGTCAATCCGGTGCTCCCAAACCCAGTCTATACCCTCGGCCGCCTCGTAGCCAAGGTATCCGCTATCGAAATAGCCGCAGAGGAACAGGACATATCGCACATCCTTCCCATAGGTTCTGCGAAGCTGGGTGATCTTGATGGCCTCCTCCTTGCGGCGCTTGTTGACATTTGTGAAGTCGCCGGCCGACTTAGCCTCCACCAGGAAGGGTAGTTCCCGCGGTCCCGCTTTCGTCGGCATGATCGCCGCGTCCACGGGGATGTTGATCTGACGGTTCTCGTTCAGGTTCACGGGCACGTTCAAATGAAAGGCGAACTGGCCTGGCTTCATCGCCGCGGCCCGCAACTTCCCGCCCGCAGGGATGAACGTGTAGCCACGCCCTTCAAGCCATCGCCTGATCGTGGCGAGCTGCCGTTTCTCCTGCGCGTTGCGAATGATCGGATTGGCGATCGCGCCGCAGAGGCGGTCGGCAACAATAGTCGCAGCCCGGTAGACCTCATTGGCTGTGGGATTCTTCTTCGACTCAAGCCACGGAAAGATGTCAACGTCGGCCAGTCGAGCGATCATCATGCCGATGGCGCCCAGTTCCCGTTCGACCAGTTCCTTGCTCATCCGGGGCGGGACCTTGCCGTAATCTTCCATGCGCGAAACGAGATCTGCGACACACCGGCTAAACCGATGAGCCGGTCGCGGGCGATGGGCGGGGCCGTGGCCATTCGAAGCATCTGGAGCACCTCGGGATGCTCACGCAGCAGGCTCGGAGAGATGTCCCTCAGGCTTCGCGTCCACTTCAACGCGGACACTACCTGCACCGTTGTCTTCTTACGGGTATCACGGTAAGCCTTCGGTGCGAAACGCAGGAACCATGCGTTGTAGAAGTCCACCGACCGGGCGATGTCTTCTTTCCATCGTTGGGGCTTGTCTGCGTTTATGCCCATGATCTCCATCTCGGCTTTGCCGATTTCGCTGAAAGGACTGGTGGCATTATCATCGGCATGCCCACGATTCGCAAGGGCCGACATGGAGGGCCGGCAGCAGACAGCCACGCGGGACGCGGCTTTTCGCCGGAGCACTTGCTACTCCCGGCCGTCTTATCGGACTTATGTGAGGTGCGTCCGACGAATAAGAGATTTCTCGGCAAATCAGTCAGAGAGAAAAACGGCGGAAGTGGGGCGGGAACCGGACAATTGCGAACACCTGCAATCACCCGCTATCACTACGCCGCGCAGGGCTCGAACCTGCGACCCGCTGATTAAGAGTCAGCTGCTCTACCAACTGAGCTA
>JABMQG010000074.1 GCA_013203365.1 Planctomycetota bacterium
GGTGAATCCACAGGCGGTCATTCTATCGCAGCCGGCGAATCGGTCAAATGTTTCATGCAGGCGGATATTCACTGCAAGGATGTCCCGCGACGGCCCCGCTTGCGTGAAAATCCCCCGGCAGGCCGCCAGATTGGCCCAACAAGAGCCTGTAGAATGTCTCCATTCGCTCGAGCCAGCCTGGAACGTCCAGAAGGGCCTTGTGCGTCCTGGCGGCCTGGTTGGCGATTGCCCCGGCCAGTTGCCTGTTGCGATGCATGCGCCAGATGGCCTCGGCCAGCCGGCGCGGCGCCGCCGGTTCGGCCAGGACGGCTGTTTGGCCGTCCGTCAGTATCTCGCCCAATTCACCGGCCGCGGCAGCGATTATAGGCACGCCGGCGGCGATCGCCGCAGCCGCGGCCGACAGGCCAAATCCGCCGGCCTCATAAAGCACGGCGATGTCCGCCCGGGCCCAGACCTCCGGGCCGGCCAATGGGCCCGGAAAACTAATGCTCGACCCAAACCCGTTCTCCCGCGCCAGCCAGTCGGCACGCCGCACGGCCGGGCCCGCCCCGGGTATCAGCAGGTCGAATTCCGCGCCAAGCTGCCGAAGGATACCTAATGCCCAAACGGCCCAGTAAGGCCCGCGGTCGTCGTCATGCTGTGCCGGGGCCAGCAGCACGCACTTATCAGTGCCCCGGCGGACCGCCCGGCCGGGCTTTTCGTCATCTGCACCCGGGGCGACCGCGGGCGCAACTACGCCGATGCGGTTGGCCGGCAGGCCGCGACGGGCCAGGGTGCGGGCCAGTGCGTCGGAGCTGGCCAGCACGACCGCTCCCTCGCCGGTTGCGCGACGAAGGCGAGCGAGCTGGTCTCGGCGGGGAACGTGAAGCACAGTCACGCAGGTCGGCCAGCCGACGGCCGCCGCTGCTGAGGCAAGATTAATGCTCCAGCAATGGATCAGATCGAGCCGCTGGCGCAACAACACGCGGCGTATGCCTGCCGCTGCCGTCAAAGGCCAGGGCCATGGTTGGCTGATCGTGCAGTCGCCGGCCGGCAGGCCGCCTCTGCCGCCCTCGTCGCCGACACGGGCCTCAACGTCGCCGCTTCGCTGGCGGCGCAGCTCGCTGAGCAATTGCAGTTGAGCGGGTGAACTTAGCCGGTCGAAAATATGCAGCACCGCCGTCATGGCCGGCATGATACGCCCGCCGCCGCCGGCGGGCAACCCTACCATTCCTCAGGGTGCTGGCGAAACAGATTGGCAACTCTATTGGCAGTCAGGTCGGCAAGCATTTCAGTAAGCGTCAGGCCGAATGCCTCGCTGTCATCTGGGAAAACCGGTGTTTCGACCGTCACCTCGTATCCTTCGGTCCGATCCGTCGGCCATAGCCGACCTCCGGCGGAATCGACCACCTTCACAAACGCCTCCAGTCGGCCTTTCCATAAACTTCCGATCTCGCTGCTCCTCAGCTGGAATTGTCGGATGTCCACGTAGAGGACGTAATCCGCCCCGAGCCGTCTGGCCACCTGGTCGATTGGCATGGTATCGAAGTCGATCGTGCGGTCTTGCAGGTCGCGCAGCTTTTGATAGTCGATCGTCCCACCGGCCAGGTTGCTGCCCAGCAGTTGCTCGCCGATCTTGTCGGCCAACAGCCGTTTGAGGGGCGGGTACGCCAGCGGATAAACCAAATCGTCGGTCATCACCAGCACGCACCGGCCCTTGGGCAGCACGAACTGGGCCTGAATCTTCGGCTGGGGCGCAAAGCTTGCAACCAAGAAGCTGACCACCGCACAACCAGCCGTCAGGACCACCGGCAGGCACAGGATCGCCGCATGCAGGATGTTCCGCATAGTTATTTTCATCCGCTGGTGAACTCCTATGTGCCGGGCCCGGCAGGCACCTTGTGGTCATAGAACAGGCGGACCATATTCTCCGCGAACAGTTTCTGCGTTTCCAGCCGAAGTGTCCGGTCGTTGCCTAGGCTACCGGATTGGACGTCCTTGACGACCGATACGTTGGCCTTGTGCCAGATGCATGCGTCCACACCTTCCATTACCGCACGGGCATCCCACACGCTTACCTGGGCGCTGATGCGGCCCATTGGCAGGTAAATGCTGCCTCGCTCGTGGGTACTGAACTCGTTCAGTGATACATACAGCACGCAATCGGCGCCCAGCTTGTGGCCTATCTCCTGGATGGGTCTGGAGGACCACTGAGTGTAACTGTTCTGATAACGCTCCACCCGGATGGCGTCCACGGTGCGGACCACCTTGACGTGGCGATTCAACTCGGCATTGACGAGCGAGGCCAGCTCGATTCGGGCGTTGGGATGCTCGTAAAGGGTGTCCATGTCGGCGTAGACAACCACGGCAACGGTCTTTCCCGCCAAGGCGTCACATTCGGCCTTTTTTGTGACCTTCGGCGCAGGTGGCGAGATGACATAAAGCGGCCAGGCGAGCATATTGCACCCGCTCAAACTCAAACTCAAAAAGCATCCCACCAGCAGGCCCGCTGCCAGTATTTTGCGAATGGATTTCACTGATTCTTCTCCTGCGGCGAGGCGCCTGCTAAACCGCAACCGGCAAAACAACCGCCACGCTCTTGTCCAACGCCGGCCCAATGAGCGAACCAGCCGGCAGAGCGGACGCGGCCAATCGGCACGTAAAATCACAATAAGCGGGGGACATCTAGTGTATAGGCAACTCGCCGAGGGCTAGACCGACGCCCATCTTGATGGCCCATCCGCCCACAACGCCAGCCAAAAACACCCACAGCCACCAGGTCCTGGGCCTCAAGAACCTACCGGCCAGGATGTTTCGGCCTGTGACGGCCTGGACCACACCTGCTGAGGCATACAGCACCGCCGCCAGGAATAGCACTACGCCAAAC
>JABMQG010000075.1 GCA_013203365.1 Planctomycetota bacterium
CTATGACGCCCTCGAAGACGCCGCCGAGTCCGCTTGGCGACAATCAGCCTGTAACCCCGACACCATCAAATCTGTCTGCCGGGCCTACTACACCAATATGCACTAACTTAGTGCGCAACGTATAAATGGCTGTTTAGTCGAATGCGGTGTGTTCACAGGGGCACACCCGGCAGTTATGGCCAAGACCGTGGCAAACCTCGGCGAGAAGCGAGATATTCACCTATTCGATTCCTTCCATGGTATTCCGCACTTGGGGCCGAAGGACGAACCTTTCGCGGGAATTGAGCATGACGGTCTCGATGAGCAACTAGTCACAACCGGCGTCTCGGCCTGCAGTCGGGAGGACGTGGCCCGGAATATCGCCCGCTGGGGAGCGGCCGCCGACAACCTTATCTATCACGAAGGATGGTTTCAGGATACGGTACCGCCTTCCGACACCGGGCCGATAGCGTTGCTTAGGCTCGACGGCGATTTGTACGAATCAACACGGATATGCCTGGAATACCTTTATCTAAAGGTCACTTCGGGCGGTTTTGTGATTATCGACGACTACAACCTTACCGGCTGCCGCTTGGCGACTGAAGACTACCGCGAAGCAAACGCTATTCTGGCAGAAATGCATACGGTGCCAGGCGGTGAAGGTGCTGTGTGGTGGCGAAAAGATTGAAAGTCGTCTGACCTATAGGGGAGATGTCGCTATGGCAGTTGCAGACGTCAAGACTATGGACGCATCTTGCGTATGCCTGGCGGCGTTCCCCACGATGGACATGGACAAGATTCAATCGCTTCGGATGGAGCAAGGAGAAAGAAATGGCTGACGAACCAAACGCCCAGACTGGAGAGCAAGGGCAAACCCTTGGCGACGGTTCACAGCTGACGCCGATAAGCTCGGACGAGACGACGTCTCAGAGGCGGGATGCGGTATCCCGCGTTGAATTGGAGAAGGTTATTCGCGAACGACAGGTTGCCAAGCAGCGTGCCCGTAATGCTGAACAGCAGCTTGCCGCCTTGCAGAAAGAACTCGCCTCCACGGTCGACGAAAGGCATCGAGAGGACTTCGGCGTAAGTAACCCGGATGGGAACGCCTACGCTGTCGCAACTGGCGGGGACACCTGTAGTTCCAGCCCCAGTCGCGTCGACGTCGCAGCAGTCAACGATAACTCAGACTTGACAGAAAAACTCCGAGTACGTGAGATTCAACTGGCAAGCCTTCTGAGAGATCAGCAGCTGCGCGCCACGGCCTTAGCTGCCGGTGCAGTCAACCCGGACCAGGTGGTAGGGTTATTGCGCACCCGTGTGGTCATGGAGGAGTCTTCGGACGGTCAATTCGTCCCGAAGCTTCTTGATGGGCAAGGTCGGCCGTTGGTAGATGAAAACGGGACGGTCGCCGACGTGGAAACGCTGGTGACACAATATCTGTCAGAGCCCGGCAATGCAAACCTTCTTCGCGCATCGTTGGCTCCCGGCAGCGGTGTCAGACCAGCCGGTGGGCCGGTTCACCTTGAATCGGTACCTCACACATTGGCGGGCTTCAACGCACTGCCGTCGGAAGCACGACGGGAGGCAGCGATGAAAATGTCCAGTCGGCAGAGAAAAGCCATGCTGGGCATCGCTCCGCCTGAAAATGCGGGGTATCTCTAAGAACAAGAAAGGAAAGTGAATTACTGTGGCACAAACCACTACCAGTACACTGCAATATTCGTTACCGAGTGAGCATATCGTCGTGGCCGTTGTTCAAGAGGCTAGGCCTTTTAATGTGTGCGCGCCGCTGGTGCTCAACGAGTTTCAGCCCGCCGGCGAAGGCAAGACGTGGCAGAAAGTGGTCCTGCCGACTACCGCTGCCGCATCGGTTAGCGAGGGCAGCGACATCACGGCGGCGGCCCGCACAACCACGCGGGTATATACCGAGATCGCCGAGGTTGGCTTGTCAACCGAGTTGACCAAGCTTGCGGAAGAGACTTCCCGGCTGGCCAACCAGGTTATCCTGTGGGCCGAGTCTCAGGGCCGGGCCATTGCCCAGAAGGTCACTGCCGACATCTGCGCACTGTTCCCCGACCTCAACGGCGCCTCTGCCATTGGAACCACCGACACGAATATCGCTGTCTCAGATTTCGTTGAGGCGATGTACACGCTGGACAGCGCCGATGCCCCTGGCCAAAGACGTTGCGTCCTTCACCCCCGCCAGGTGGCTGATCTATTCACGGCCCTGACCGGCTCAGGCGCGATTTACCAGAATCTGCCTGAGTTGATTCGTAGCGGCCTGCTGCCTGAAGGCCAGCCGTCGGCCGGGTTTGCCGGACACCTGTTCGGCATTCCGGTATATCAGACCACTGAAGTGGATCTGGCGAACGGCAGCGCCGACCGTTGTGGCGCCATGTTCGTCGAAGAGGCGATGGCATTCGTGCAGCTAAGACCCATTACCGTGGAGTACGACTACGACGCCTCCAAGCGAGCTCGGGAAATCGTCGTCACCGCCGCATACGGTGTATGCGAGGTCATCGATGGCTACGGCGTGCCGATAGTCACCGACGCGTAACGTCAAATCCGGTCGCGAAATCCTGGGACGCGCCGAACGGCGCGTCCCAGGCCGCGACCTTCCACCAGTGGGTAATAATGCAGACAGTTCTTAAAACGCCCCGGGCGGGGCAAGGAGACCAGCGCATGCCCGACAACCGCACTTTGCCCAAGCCAGGTTATGACCTGACGCCAGCCGAACAGCGCCAGTTCGATGAAATCAAGGACCAGATCGCAGCCCACGGCACCCTCTGCCAGACAGATCGGGACGGTAATCTGGTGCTGGACAGAACCGGCAGCCCAGTGCCCATTGAAAGCGTGATTCTGCGTTCGCGCCGGTTCCTTGTGGATAATCATTGCGTTCTGTGGAGGTATTTTCAGGAAGGGACCAAGAAGGACCCCAACGCCACCGATGGGGGGGGAGCACCGTGGCGCAATAACCGTGTCGAAATGTGGACAGGGAAATGGCGAAGGGTCATCGGCCCCGACGGTGAGGCCACATACGCAAAGGTCCTGACCGCCCGACCGATCGACAAGCGAATCAACGGGCATCCAGGTATGTCCCAAATGGATTGGTATCGCAACGTCAAAGGCTACAAGCATCCCTTCGACCCGCTGCACGCACCGTCTGCCAATGAGATTAAGGCCCTCGAAGGCCAGCGAGCGGTTGCCGCGGCAGAAGTATACGCCAGGATGGATACCGAGTTCGCAAAAGCCGGGATCAGCACCGATGAGGATTCGGCCCTCGAAGAAGCCAATTGTGACAGGCCTCAGACCAAACGAAGGACTAACAGACGTGCCACTGAATAGGACCACCGTCGATAAGGTCTCCGGCGCACACATCCGACAGCTAAAGCAGATCCGTCACGTCAGCGAGGCCGAAAAGCGGGAAATCCGAAAACTGCACGAATGCACAGCAAGAAAAGTTGATGCCAAACACGATCGATAGCCTATTTGGCCGACCTGCTTTCGTTCTGGGTAATTCCCCGCGTCTGCCCGTGGCCCAACTGAAATGCCTCTCCGGGCAGTTCACCATTGGCGTGAATCGCATTCTCCGAACTGGTTTCACTCCTACGGTAATCCTGTGGGTGGACGATACGGTATATGCCGACGACGGCAAACAGATCGACGAATCTGAGGCACTACTGATCTGCGATGGGTCTGTCGCCCGACACGAACTCCATCATGGGTTGAAAACGTGGGTGGGTGATGCGGCGCTAGTTCACGAATCCACACCGACGGAATTATGCATTAATGGGAACACAGGCTGCTGTGCCGCCCGGTGGGCCTTGGTTCTTGGCTGCCGACCAGTCTACCTAGTGGGCATGGAGGCAGCTTACAAGGGAGCATTGACCGACTTTTGGGGCCAGAATCAATATCACCATGGCGGGTCGACCTTGAACGTCATGCGAAAGGAGCTGGTCAGGCTGCAACGAGACTTCCCGGGCATGGTTCTGGCAATTTCGGACGATGGGCTATTACAAGAAATTGCAGCCGAGTTGCCTGATATGAATCAGGACCAACTCAGATGTGCCATCCTTGAACATGTTTGTGCCGCGCAGCCAAGCAACTGTTAAACAAGTTTCAGATGTTGTCGTTGTACTCACTGGCCCAAGCGTGGTCAATTTGTCGGATGGGGACTTAAGCACTCCAATTTCTTTTAAAACCGCTGTACAGGAGAATGACCGATGTCAATTGAAACAGCCATGGCCGCGCTCGTTGAGGAAAAGCAGCAGCGCGAGGCCGTGATAGAGGCCCGGGCGCTCTTCCAGCAGGCCAGGTCGGAACTTCAACAGATCGATAGTCGAATAGATGAAATCATCGCGGCTGGGCATTTCGACACGATTGCCAACGAGATCAAATCGCCACTGGTTGCGGCCAGGGGCGTCATCAAGACCGCCGTGGCTGCTTTGGCTACCGGCGACGTAGACACCGTTCTAAGCTGGAAGTCCTAACAAATGGCCACTTACACGCAACCTGGTGGTGCTGGAACGGTTATCATCTGTACCGGCACAGGCTGCACATTCGCTGGAATAGCAGCGGCATTCCCGGCCGATTGTACCGAAACCGTCGCGAATGCAGTATATTTGGTTAATGTTCCGGTCCAGTTTGGCGACGGCAGCACCACAACCACATTTACGAGTGTAGGCGAAATGGTCTATTTCGCCGATGACATGGTTTTTACAGTCAAGGCCGTGGCGACGGTTACGGTTGGCGCACTAACCGGCACTGGCGTCAATCAGTGGGGCACGCAGGGATCTACATGGTCGTTGAAGTCGGCATCGGGCAATATAGATGTCATGCCATCCGGCACGGCAGCCACCGCCATATTCAACCTTTACGACAGCTATATCTATGACCGTCAGCGAACTACTGGAGGCCGCCGGTTTATGTTCAAAGGCGGCAGTTTGGTGGTTCGCAACGGGCGATTCTCGGGCCGGATTCTGCATATCGGAGTTGGCTGCACGGTAGACATCAAAGAGCTTTACACTGAGGCCCCGCAGCAGCCGCTTACAATTGAGTCATTCTCTGGCACGATTACCAATCTGGACGGCGTATGGATGCACGGTGGGTACTACGGCCCGAGCGTATCCAATACCAATAACCTGATTTACACCAATCCACGGTGGACAAATTATTCGCAGGTAGACATTTTGTTTTACGCCACGGGCTCCCACACTTTAAACGTGGTCGATCCTTCCACCGTGCCCACCTTGGTCACCATCAGTAATGACGATGGCGGAGTTATCGTCTGCAAGTACACCTGCAATATCAAGGTTGTTGACGCTGATGGCGCGAACCTATCTGGCGTTACCGTCGATTGCGCCTATACAGGTGAGTTAGGCGACGCCTGGACGGCAGGCACAGTAGTCACGGCGGCAGACGGCACGATCACAGAGCAGCAGATTATTTATAAATCATGGGCTACCATGGCCGAGACGGAAACCGACTACGGCCCGCTGACGTTCACATTTACCCATGCCGATTATCCGGCCTTCACTATGGAGGCCGTAACCTTGTCTGGTCCTATAGATTGGAGAGTTGAGATGGGCATAAGCACGGCCAATCTTACATCAGCCGTTGAAACGGCCATTGGTAATCAGGAGCCAATTGCGGCCAATCTTACGCAGGTCAATGGCACCGCCAATGCAAGTGCGACGCTGACGTTGACTAGTATAGTGGCTCCGATCACTGGCGATATCACGGGCAACCTATCCGGCTCTGTGGGTAGCGTAACCGGTTCGGTAGGTAGCGTCACTGGTGCCATTAACACCGCAGCTGGAACGATCAAAACTCTGGACGCACTGAATACCTCCGTAATAGGTGCCGATAGCGACACTCTTGAAACATTGTCAGACCAGATCGATTCGATAACCACTACCGGCGCAGGGGCGGTTTCCTACACGCTTACCGTAGACGACGGTAGCAATCCAATCGACGGGGTAGAGGTCTGGATTACCAGCGATTTGGCCGGCTCGAACGTTGTGGCCGGCACGTCAACAACCGACGCAAACGGCCAGGTGGTTTTCATGCTCGACGCCGGCACGTATTACACCTGGAAGCAGAAGAGCGGTTACAACTTCACCAACCCCGGCACTATCACAGTGAGCTAGAGATAAAAACTTATGGCGACTTCATCAACCGAACACGGCACTGCGGCAACCGGCAGCGCGCCATTTGTCCGCAAGTGGGAAACGATCATCTGCTACGAGGATCGCAGCTATTACCATACATCTCGATGGCGGCTGGCCGGGATAAAGACCAAGGAAACCGCAGAGAACACCGATAGCGGCGTCCTATGGCTTCAGATGACCAAGTCGGGCGACACGGTAACAGCCAGTCTGTACAAGGACGACGGCCTTGCCTCAAGCAATAAGGTAGCCACGGGCACCGCCGACGTTTCCACGACGGACGGCACCGGTGAGAACGCCGTCGAATTGACTCTGACTGCGTCGAATTCGAGCGGGATATCAGGATCGTTCTGGATTCACAAATACGGTGCCGATGCCAACTGCCCGGTGCAGGTAGCCTTGTGCACGGATGAAGATCTTGACGTCCTCTGGGACGGCATCGAAGATCTGCCAGGTTACGATGAAACCTACGGCATGGCTGAGTTTATCCGCCTGGCCGGCGAAGACGTGATCGGCAAGGTCACCCGGCTGTTCCGGGACGAGCTTGGAGGGTATGGGACGGCCGAGGCTTGGTTCATCACTGATGCTTCGCGGCATTACCCCGACCTGAGGCGGATAGCCAACCCGGGCCAGCTGCAACTAGCCTGCGCATATCGCACGCTTGAAATCGCCCTTGGACGTCACCACCAGCGGGCCGGCGACACTATTTACAGCGTCTTGCGCGACAAGTTTGCTGCCGAATGCGAAGCGGCCATGTCGTCCCTTACAATAGCGTTTAAATCCGGAAGTGGAAACACGACCACCACCGGCGCAAATGCCCTCACCCGTAGACTCGCAAGGGCCTGATCCCCATGACCGCCATCACAGTAGCAAATATCGACTGGGAAGTCGTCGAGGACCTCCACGACGCACTGGCAGCCGCAACGATCAACGGCGAGACGGTCTTCCCACTAGTTTCCGTCACCACATCACCCGAGCAGGCGAAAGAGGCGCAATTCAGTCGGGCAGGCCCCAACGCCATTATCCGATACATTGGTACGACCGAGGGCGAATCGCCGGAAGCTGTACGCTGTTGTGCTCTATCGGTCGAGCTGATAATCGCCGCAAAGGTTGCATCCGCCTCAGACGAAACCGATCGGGTTAAAGAGGTCCTCCGCTTGGTCAATGCGGCCAAGAACGCCGTGGAGGTCTCACCGCCCGCCGACGCCCACGCGTGGGGCCAAATCCACGCCGGCAGCAAAAGCGATTACTGGCACGAGAAACTCCAGTGGGGCTCGCCGGTGCTTGACACGACCGAAAGACCACCGTGGGTTGCAGCTGTGATACCACTGGAAATTTCATACACACTTGCGAACGCAACATCACATTAAGGAATTTTGCAAATGGCTTACAAAGTCTATCACAATCCGACAAACGTAACGATCGGCAGCATATTCTATGGCGTAGTTTCGATCAGCGTCTCCGAAACCTTCGGAGAGATTCACGCCGCGGCCGACGACGAAACTCACGAAAGTGTTGCACGTTACACTACCGGCCGAACGAACGGGACCATCACCTTCGTCGACCCCACCGAGGCCGAGCGGGCCTCCGGCACAATCGGTACGCTCACGTTCACCTTGACCGACGTCAAGGGCGCCGCAGACAAAACCGTCACCATCGCCAACTGTTCTCTGGGCGGCTGGGACGCCACGGTCAGCCGTGACGCCGCGTCAAGCGCGACGGTGCCGTTTATCGCCGAAGCCGCGCCGGCAATCAGCTGATGGGCGAC
>JABMQG010000076.1 GCA_013203365.1 Planctomycetota bacterium
CCGGGGCAATCAATGCCGGGATCGTCTGTGGGTCGAACTGACCGTCGGCGTCGATTGTGACGATGATGTCGGCCCCCATCTCGATCGTCCGGGCCAGGCCGGTCTGAAATGCCGCACCCACACCTTGCCGGCCCCCGTGACTGACCACTTCAGCGCCGGCCGCCGTAGCTTCACGGACGGTGTTGTCCGTACTGCCATCATCGACCACCAGCACGCGAACGTTGCCGACGCCAGGCATCTGGCTGGGAACGCGACGGATCATTTGCCCCACTGTCGCTTCCTCGTTAAGCGCCGGCATGACAATGATCAAGTTCAGCTTTCGCTCGGAAACTTGCGCCACTGAAGCTCCTCATCTCGCTCGTGAGCACTGTATCCACAGAGCCACTCAGCGGCAAGGCCCTCTAAATGTCCGCAACCTCCAAACCTTGAGGGCACAGACAGCAGCGTAACACCAATATTGAAACCCCATGGCTCAGTCAGTACATCATCCGACCTGACGCGGCGCCATGGGGCGACGCGTCATTGCTGTTCGGGGCTCTAAATGTCGCGGTAACTCATTTCCACTTGCCAACCTATCGACGCGGTCTTCCCTGGCAAAGTGCATAATCTACGCACTGCACTTCACTGGCTTCCCGTCAGCCGTGGGCCCTTTTCCACCGCCACGGATTCACACCCTTTCCCTCGGCCCCAAAGTTACCAGGCTTGCCTCTGTGAGTTTGCACTCGCGGGCTACGTCGAGCACTTGGTCGGCGGTGACGGCCATCATTTCCTCAATCTGCTGGGCTAGGCCGTTATAGGTCTTGCGGTAGGTCCATTCGAACCCAACAGCCGTGAGCCGACCCATGGGCAACTCACCCTTGAGAACGCTGCCTGAGGCGATCTTGTTCTTGGCGGCGATCAGTTCCAATGCGGTAAGGCCGTCATCAACCAATTGCTTGAACACATCGCGGGTGGTTTGCAGGGCCTCACTGGCCTGGTCCGGATCTGCGGTCAGAAACGTCAGCATCCCGCCGACCTCGTCCATAGGTTCGTATATGACCGAGGCATCTTCAGCGATAGCAGGCTCGACAAGGGCATAATACAGCCGGCTGCCGGTGTGATCGCCTAGGATGCACGCCAGCAGTTGGGCGGCATAACGGTCCGCGGACTGTGCCGACGGAGCCGGGCTGATCAAGGCAATGTGCTGACGGCTCAGCTTGCTGTCGGCAACAAAGCGCTCAATCCGCTTGTTGGGGCCGGGCGGCAATTCGCGAACGGCATCCAGAGGTGTCCAATCTCCGCATGCACGGTCAAGTTGCTCAGTCAGAGCATCCCAAGCCACGTTGCCGGTGGCTACCGCGATCATGTTTGTAGGGCTGTACCGGCGACGGAAATAGGCCTCCATTGCGTCGCGGCGCATGCCCTTGATGCTCTCTGGAGTACCCAGAACAGATCGGCCTAGGGGGTGGTCACTGAAGTACTCGGCCATTAGCCTCTCATACAGGCGAAAGTCCGGTCGATCTTCGTAAAGGGCTATTTCTTCAAGGATTACATTCTTTTCCAGGTCGAAATCCTCATGCCGCAAGGATGGGCGGAGGATGTCAGCCAACAAGTCCACTGCCCGGGCCTGGAACTCCGGCAGCACAGCGGCGTAGTAGACTGTGTTCTCCTCGCTGGTAAATGCATTATAAGCCGCACCCATATCATCAAATTCGCGGTTGACGTCGAACGCCGTCCGGCGCGAAGTCCCCTTGAACATCATGTGTTCCAGGAAATGGCTCACGCCGTGTACATCATTATTCTCATCGCGGCTTCCGGTCCGCGTGAAGAACCCCAGTGCCATGCTGGCCGCTGAGGGCGAGACCTCCGCAATGATCGTAAGGCCATTGTTCAACTGCATATGTGAAAATTTGATAGCTACTTCCATAACCGACGGATCTCCAATTACCCTAAGCAACTACACTCCAACGCATCAGGGCCGACAAAGTATGCCGTCAACTCCTTCGCCGGGTATACGGCGAGGCAATCGTTAACCTGTTGGTGTGTTACGGCCTCTATCGCCTGGGCGATTTCCTCCAGGCTTCGCAGCCGACCAAGAAGATGCCAATCCGTCACCAACCCGTTTGCACGAGCACAGGTGCTTTCGCCCTGCATGATCAGAGCCGACTTCAGCTGCGTTTTTGCCCGGGACAGTTCATCGGTGGTGATCCCTTCGCCTAGCCTTCGAAGCTCAGCCACTGTCGCTTCCAGGGTCTGTTGGGCATGCTCGGGAACCGTGCCGGCGTAAACGAACATGCCGGCAGCAACCTTTACGCCCTGGTATCGGGCGCCCACCGAGTAAACAAGCCCGCGCTTCTCGCGGATCTCCGTAAACAGCCGTCCGCTCATGCCGCCGCTGAGAACCATCTCCGCCACGCGCATTGGGTAGTAGTGCGTGTCCTTTGTCAACGGGGCCGAAAATGCCAGCGCGATTTGTACCTGCGAAGTCTCCTTCTGCTCGTGGGTAACTCCGCCCAATGGATCGGTTATTTCCACCGCAGGCAGAGCTTTCCCGGCCCACGAGCCGAAACACTCTTCAACCCAGTCTCGCAACGGCTCCCATTCCAGCCGACCTGCCACCGCTAAAATTGTCCCATGGGGGGTCAGATGCCTCTTGGCGTGTGCACGCAGGGTCTCGGTGGTCAGCCATCGCAACGTTCGCTCCTGCCCCAGAGGGCAGCTTCCCAGCGGCACGGGGTAGAATTTCTCCCGTAACCGGAGGTTACACCTGCGTGCAGGCTCGTCTTCCAGGCTCGCTAATTCCTGGACCGCCAAGTTCCGGCACGGCTCGAACGTCTCGGCAGCCAGTGTCGGTAGCTTGACAATGTCGCCGTACAGCTTCAGCACCGGCTTCAGGTTCTGGTATGTTTGCGAGCAGGCCAACTGAACGAAGGTGCTGTGCACATCCTCGTCGTGGTGACAGCCCAATGCGTCCAACTCACCATTGAGCCCGCGGCTGTCACGGCCGCCAGCGCCGCGAAAAAGCCACTCGGTCAGGACCCCGCCAGCACCGGCCATCTCCGGTCCATCCCGGCTGGCGCCTGCTGGGATCGCTAAGTTCACTGCCGTCGATACCACGTGATCCAACTGTTCAGCCAGCAGGACCAGACCATTATCAAACTGATGCACAAATAATCGCTCTGCCACCAGCGCCCTTTCACTCAATGGCCGGCCCAGGCGGCCTGAACAGCGGTAATGCCCTATGTGGTAATCGGCATGTAAGATGATGGACCCACCTCGGTGCCGAATCCGGGTCCACCGGGGTCACAGTATAAGCCACCTATTGTGGCGGCGTAAAGGTCAGTTCACTTTTTCCACCAAGGCAGCCTTCCCCTCAGCCACCGCCTTGGTCTTCCTGCCGGTGGCGGCGGCCCATGTAGAGTACTTTGCCAAGGCCAAGTACGGTGGCCAGCTTGTCTTAACCCGGATATTGCATGAGATTTGCCGAAGTTTGCATAGCGCGAAGGCCTTACTTTCTGTAGCATAGGGACTTGCAACGAGTTCCTTGCTCAAAAAGAAAGGCCGTCGACATGACAGAGTGTAACGG
>JABMQG010000077.1 GCA_013203365.1 Planctomycetota bacterium
AACTTCGAGATCTTCGACTGGGCCATCTTCCAGCCAAACTACGGGAAGAAACCCGACGGCGGAATAATCCCAGAGCCGGCCACGTTGTCGCTGCTTCTACTCGGCGCTTTGGCCTTTGTGTTGGATTACAGGCGTTCGATCGCCAAACGCAGATCGTAAATCAGGAATTGAACAACCCGTAGGCCTGCTCACCTGGCGCCGGTTGCCGCGATTTCCTTCTGGACCCGCCGCGTGCGCGACGGTATCAGAAAGGATATGGATCGGCGAACGCGAATATGTCTGTGGGTCATACTGCTGGGGTTGGCTAACTTCGTGGCCTACGTCATCGGCTACGCGTTCATCGGCGAAAATGGCGGAGACGCAATGAACGGGAAAGTCGTCCGCGACGCCGCCAACCCCGGCCTGTGGCACTACACCATCGGGAGGGACGGTAATCTCTACGAGGTCGGCCGGGTAGAGTGGATCTACTCCGCCGTGCATTCGATCAGCATCTGGCCGACCATGGGGGCGGTCCTGCTGGCCATGCTCACACTCGCCAAGGACCGCATTGTCTCCTCAATGCACTCCACTCTCGTTCGCGGGCGAACGTTCATGACGATCATCGCGACCCTTATCGGCTTCATTGCCGTCGTTATGACCGTGTGGTTCGTCCTGCACATGGTCAAATGCCTGACCAATCCCGCCGTTGAGCAGGTTGTTTGGGGCAGGCGGTGAGCCGGTGCGGTGACATCCTCGGCCCGGCAGGCCCCATAGCATCGGCGCTGCCCAATTACGAGGTGCGGCCTGAACAGATGACCATGGCAGACGCCGTCGCCGAGGCGTTTGAAAGCTGTGAGCACCTCCTCGTCGAAGCCGGCACCGGCGTCGGCAAGAGCTTCGCGTATCTCGTCCCAGCCATTGAGGCCGTCTCGGGCCACAAGCAACGAGTGATCGTCAGCACCTACACCATCGCCCTGCAGGAACAACTGGTAGGCAAGGACCTGCCCTTCCTCGCAGAACACCTCGGCCGTAAGGGCAATGAATTCACCGCCGGCCTGGGCAAGGGGCGGAATAATTACCTGTGTATGCGACGATTGGAAATGCTGTGCCAACGGCCGGATAAATTGATCGCATCCGACAGCGAGCTCGACCAGTTGCAACGCCTCGCCGAGTGGGCGACGCAAACCACCACAGGCTCGCGGCAGGAAATAGATTTCACGCTGTCCGGCGCCCTCTGGTCGCGAATCTGCAGCGAGCAGGGTTCATGCAGGGGCCGAAAGTGCTCAATCTTCGGCCGGTGTTTCTTCCAGGCGGCGCGACGACGAATGCTCAAGGCGGACATACTGGTAGTCAATCACGCCCTGTTCTTCTCCGACCTGGCGCTCCGCGACCGCGACGTGACGATTCTCGGCGACTATGACTTCGTCGTGCTCGACGAGGCACACACCGTCGAGGCCGTCGCGTGCGACCACTTCGGCCAGAGCCTCTCTGCCGGACGGGTGCGATGGGTCCTGCGCGAATTGTACGACGACCGAACCGGACGGGGACTGCTGGCTCTTGCAGCCGATTCCGACGCCATCGCCGCGACCAATTCGGCGTCCCTGGCCGGCGACGAGCTGTTCCGGCAGCTGGGGTGTTTTGTCCGACCAGGCAAGGGGCAAAGCGCAAGAATAGCACTTGGCGAGGGCGAAGAGGTCGACGACCCGCTCACTCCCGCACTGATCGAGTTGGGTCGGCATCTGACCCGATTGGGCAAGTCCACACCAAGTGAAGATGAGCAGGCCGAGCTTAATTCCGCCTGCGAACGCACCGCGGATATATGCCGATCGCTGGAGAAGCTGCTTCATCAGCAGCAGGCCGACCACGCCTACTGGGTCACGCTCCGCCCTCCACACCGCCGACAAGGTGGGGGCGAAGTCATCTTGGCCTGCGCGCCGATCGAGGCGGGTCCCTACATCCGCCAAAGACTGTTCGAGACGGTCAGGGCCGCGGTCCTCACCAGCGCAACCCTGAGCACCGGTCGGGCCGGCACGAAGGGCTTCGAGTACATACGCAGACAACTGGGCCTTGCCGATGGAAAAGAGCTTCAACTGGATAGCCCGTTCGACTACCGACGGCAGGCCCGCCTGTACCTGGAGACCAAACTGGGCGATCCGAACGACCAGGACGCCTTCGTCCCCGCCGCAGCCGGTGCTATCCGGCACTACGTCACTGCAAGCAAGGGGCGATGTTTCGTCCTGTTCACCAGCTTCTCCATGCTCGCCGCCATGGCCGAGGCGCTTGCGGAGTTCTGCCGGACGCACCGATACGCCCTGCTGGTGCAGGACGAATC
The DNA here is from genome assembly GCA_013203365.1 of Planctomycetota bacterium. Classification (GTDB taxonomy): domain Bacteria; phylum Planctomycetota; class Phycisphaerae; order SM23-33; family FEN-1343; genus JABMQG01. The sequence goes on from JABMQG010000077.1 coordinate 2,312, forward strand.
CCTCTCGCGAACGGCCCTGCTGAACCAGTTCCGCACGCGGAAGCGATGCGTGCTCTTGGGTACGGTGAGCTTCTGGCAGGGTGTGGACGTCGCAGGCGAGGCCCTGAGCAACGTCATTATCACCAAGCTGCCCTTTGCCGTGCCCGATTCCCCGCCCGTGCAGGCACGCATCGAAGCCATCCGCCAGCGAGGCGGCAAACCCTTCTTCGAGTACCAGTTGCCGGAGGCCGTCATCCGCTTTCGACAAGGCTTCGGCAGACTCATCCGCAGCAGCAAAGATACCGGATTCGTCGTGGTGCTCGACCACAGAATAGTCACCAAGAGCTACGGCAGAAGCTTCCTCGACTCCCTCCCGGACATCGACGTGGTCCGCGACGAGTGGGGCCGGCGCCATGCTGACGCCCCCATCGCTAAGCAGAGCAAGGAAGACTGAGATCCGTGCTGCAAGGCAAGAGCCATTACGCCGATCCAATTGTCGGCCGTCGTGCCCTCAGCATCCTCCTGCCGTCGCCAAGCCCCCCCAAAAAAAAGCAGACAGGCGTCCTTGCCTGTCTGCCCTTAAAAAATGCCGGCTTAAGACACCGGATAATGAAAACTTAGAGCTCCTTCAATAGGTTTTCGATTGCCACGTCGAGCTTCTCGGGTGTCTCGTAGGTACCGGCCTGGATTTCAGCCTTTACGCGTGCAACCAGCCCCGCCCGAATGGGGGGTATCTCCGCCAGCTTGCTCGCAATCCGTGCCTGCAAGCTGATCTCGACAGTGTCATCCGCCAGCTGTGATGTGGGATTGGCCTGATGCGCTTGTGTGATTAGGCTAGGCCCAATAGGCCGGGGACTGTTGGTCGGATCGACTCCACGTATGTTCGTCATTGTGACCTCGCGAAAGGCCCGCGCCTGCACCTCCGCGGGCGTCAAGTGACCGACGACGGCTGGCCTTCCTTGGCATTTAGGCCGTGGTGCCGGGACTGCTGTTTCTTCAACAAAGTTCGGCCACTTCAACTTCAGCCTTTTCGCTGGGCTGGACGGAACAATCCTATCCAACCTATCCAAATCCGTTGTGCATCCTTGCACGTACTGGCCTATCGGTTCATCTACGATAAGGCCTTAAGAGAATCGTCGGCTATGGCAATTGGTGCAACCTATTACCAATATAGATGTTGGCACAAAAAAACTCAGCAAAGTCCACGCATCCGAAAATAATCGCGCAAGAATTGCCAGTGCCAGAATTCCCTCAAATACGCAGGTTGCCTATCTTAACTGCATAAAGAGAACCATACATCCGAATTTAACTGTCACAAAACGCTATCGACCCGTGGCCCGGAGGTGAATGCTCAGAACTGTTATGTCTGCCGGCGTGATGCCGGTAATTCGCAGTGCCTGCCCGAGCGTTCCAGGCTGGATTTCCGCCAGTCGCTGCCGGGCTTCGTGACGAAGATGAGGCACCGCCGAATAGTCCAGCCCCGCAGGCAGCGGCCGGGCCTCCAGGCTGCCCATCTGCTCCGCCTGCCGCCGCTGACGGGTGACGTAGCCGGCGTATAGGCAATCGGTGGCCACCATGTTCACAGCCTGCCGGTTTGCCGATGCCAGTTCCACCAACGCCTCGCCAACGGCCGAATCGGCCCCGGCCTCAGCCAACAGTCCAACCAGATCGCTCTTCGGATTTGCCAGCCGCTGAGCCACTGTCTTGGAACCGATGCGAAGCTCGCTGAACAGTCGGCGTGCGTCAGCGGCCGCGCGATGAAACTCGCCGAAACGCCCTGCTCGGGCCGAATCGATCAAACCCAGCGAGTCGGCCAACTCCGTCAGTCGATCGTCCGCGTTGTCCGCACGCAATTGCAGCCGATATTCGGCACGGCTCGTAAACATTCTGTAAGGCTCCGATACGCCTTTGGTTACAAGGTCGTCTATCATCACGCCTATGTAGGCCTGGTCTCGCCTGAAAACGAGCCCCTCAGCACCGGCGACGTTGCGGGCGGCGTTTATCCCGGCTATCAGGCCTTGGCCCGCCGCCTCTTCGTAACCCGTGGTGCCGTTGATCTGACCCGCCAGGAACAGACCCGAGACACACTTGGCCTGAAGTGTGGGCATCAGTTGAGTGGGGGGGGCGTAGTCGTATTCGATCGCGTAGCCGTATTGGATGATCTCGGCGTCTTCCAAGCCCTTGATGGCGACAAGCATCTCACGCTGTACATCCTTCGGCAAACTCGTGGTCAGGCCGTTGATGTAGACGCGGTTGGTCGTTCGCCCTTCCGGCTCCAGGAACAACTGGTGAGAATCACGGCCGGCAAAGCGGTCAACCTTGGTTTCAATGCTAGGGCAATACCGTGGGCCGATGGCCGTGATCTGACCTGTGAACATGGGCGCGCGATGGATATTGTCACGTATCAGCTGGTGCACGCGAGGATTAGTCCGCGTGATCCAACAGGGCAACTGCTCGATGTCTATCGCTTCGGCCATCAAGCTGAACGGTATGGGGATAGCGTCACCGTCCTGGCGTTGGCACTTGTCGTAATCAATGGACTCCGCGGCGATACGCGCGCACGTGCCCGTCTTGAGCCGGCCCAGCCTCAAACCAAGCGATTCTGCAAGGCATCGGCTTAGGCCGTTGGCCGGCGGTTCGTCGATTCGACCTCCGGGCCAACTACTCTCGCCACGGTGCAGAAGGCCCTGCAAAAAAGTCCCCGTCGTCAGCACGACCGCCCGGCAACTCAGCTCCTGCCCGTCCGCCAGGCGGACGCCGACCGCACGACCCGCCTCCGTAAGCACTGCCGTCACCTCCCCGGCAATGAGCTCCAGAGACGCCAAGCTGCTAAGGTAGCGCCCGACGAACTGCTCGTAGGCGTAACGGTCGCTCTGACAGCGAGGGCCCCAGACTGCCTTGCCCTTGGAACGGTTTAACATGCGGAACTGAACGGCTGTGGCGTCGGCGGCCAGGCCCATCACGCCGCCCATCGCGTCGACCTCACGCACGATCTGCCCTTTGCCAATACCACCGATGGCCGGGTTGCACGACATCCGCCCGATTGCCTGAAGGTCCAACGTCACCAGGGCCGTCGCGTGTCCCATGCGTCCTGCCGCCGCCGCCGCTTCTATCCCGGCGTGCCCGCCGCCAACAACGACAATATCGTAGTCCTTCGTCATGGGTAGTATTCTAATCGAAATAATCCGTCGGCAAAAACGTCGTCTGGCAAGTGAACTCTGGCGGCATATCTTGAAAACTCCCCTACCCAGCGATTACGATACGCACTTGCCGCACCCGGGAGACTATTGCCTTATGAATATCCTTGGTATTGGACTGGCCGTGTTGGCCGGCCTGACCTTTGTCGTCTGGCTCAGCCGAAACCTTATGATCGATCGGACCCGGCGGATGCATTCCACGCTCACGCCCGCCGACCCTCGCCCGCAGGCCGATCCGCCAAGGGTCTCGGTCCTCATCGCCGCAAAGGATGAACAGGATAACATCGAGGCCTGCGTACGCTCAATGCTCTCGCAAGACTACCCCGACTTCGAGGTGATCGTCATAGACGATCGCAGCGTAGACCGCACGAACGAGATTGTCCGGCAGATGGCGGCGGCCGATTCGCGGGTTCGGCTCATCGAGGTATCGCAGCTTCCACCCGGCTGGTGCGGAAAAAGCCATGCTATGTGGCTTGGCGCAGCTCAGGTTACCGGGCAATGGCTCTGCATGATCGACGCCGACTGCCGGCAAGTAAGCCAACGAACCCTCAGCGTGGCGGTCCGCCATGCGATGGACCACGAGGTCGACCTGCTGAGCGTCCTGCCGAAATTGGAGATGAAGGGTTTCTGGGAGAACGTCATCCAGCCGATTTGTTCCGGCGTCCTGTTGGTCTGGTACCCACTGGAAAAGGTGAATTCACCCCGACACAGCCGGGCCTACGCCAACGGGGCCTTCATGCTGTTTCGTCGATCGGCTTACCTTGCCATTGGCGGGCATGAGACGGTCAAAGACTGCCTCATGGAGGATATGCACCTCGCCTGGCATACCAAACAGGCCGGCTTGTGCCTCCGAGTCGTCGTCGGCGAGGGCCTGTACGTGGTGCGGATGTACACCTCGCTGAAGCAGATTGTCGACGGCTGGTGCCGAATCTTCCACGGTACCCTGGGTACGAAACGTCGGCTGCGAATCAGCCTGATTGCGGTCGTCCTGATGGGCCTGCTGCCCTATGCCGTCGCCGCGTTGGCCTGGCCGATGTGGGCGGTGGGGTTTGGCACGGCCTGGTTGGCGGCGGCCCTCGCCGGGTCCGCGGCGGTGGCCATGCAACAAGTTGTGATCGCAAGGTTCTATAGGCTTGCTAACGCACGCGCCGGCTTGTGCTGGACCTACCCGTTGGGTTGCCTGTTCGCCGCCACCGCCTTGGCCAAAGCTTACGGCAAGCACCGCCCAGGCGCAAAGTTGCTCTGGCGAAATACCGCCTACACTGTCGGCGATCCGGGCCGGAGCGGTTAACCGCTTGCAACCACAGCCTAGCAGGAGACAACGTAATGAAACGCAGGGTGAAGGAAACAATCGCGATAACACTGCTGTGCTCTCTTGTGCTGGGCTGCCGCGATCCGTTGAACTTCCCCGCCCAGTCGATGCCGGACAAGGCCCAGGCCGTCAAGGCCGCCGAAGCCTACGACGCAGACCATGACGGCAAGGCCGATTTCTTCACATACGCCGGCACAACCGACAGGATCGCACGGATCGGGTTCGATCGCACCGGAGATGAAGCACCCGACGTTACCATAAACCTCGATAACATCCCCTTTAACGAATGCAGGCACCTGGTAATCATTCTCGATGGGTTCGGCTACGACGTGGTGGCTGACTACTATGCCGACGGTGGCCTGCGAATGTTTCATCCTCCTTCCCGGGTCGTAGCACCATACCCCACCATGACCGACGTATGCCTCGAGGATGCCCTCGGTTACATGCCATGCCAGGCCGTCGAGGCCCTGTACTACGATCGCTCGGCACATAAGGTCGTCGGAGGGGCCTGGGCGTATATGCGAGGGACCAATCAGCCCTACAATAGGCTGCTGCAGTATCGAGCCAATCTCATCTGGGACGCGGTTGGCTACGTCCGACCTATGGACGTGTTCGGCAAGGAGATCAACGACGCCAAACGGCTGTTCGACAAGGCACGAACGCGGGAGCTGCTGGCATACTTCGTCTCTTCCGCCGGCGTCGGCACACAAAGGGGCGCAGAGGGCCAACGCCAATGCCTCCAGCGAATTGATCAACTCGTAAAACAGGTGGTCCGCGAAACCCGTGGACTGGTCAAGGTGACCTTGCTATCCGACCACGGACACAGCTACACCCCATCCCGGCCAATCGCACTGGAATCTCACCTGACATGCAAGAACTGGCAAATCACCAACCGCCTTAAAAGGCCACGCGACGTGGTGTACCTGCGGTTCGGCCTGGTGACGTACGCCGCCTTCGCAACCAACGATCCGGCCGGCCTGGCTAAGGACCTAATCGAGTGCCAGGGCACGGAACTGGCCTCCTACGCCCAAGACGACCATGTTGTCGTGCTCGCCGCCGGCGGGCAACAGGCCATCGTCCGCCGAATTGGCGATCGCTACAAATACGAACCCCTCGCCGGCGACCCGCTGTCCCTGGCCGGTATTCTCGCCGCCATCTCCACTGATTCCCAAGGCACTGTCGCCGCCGAGGCCATGCTGCCGGCCACCGTCGATCACACATGGCCGGCGCCCCTGCAAAGGCTCTGGCGGGCTCATTTCTCGCTGGTGGCCAATCCTCCAGACGTCATCGTATCCCTGGCCGACGGTTACTACAGCGGCTCTGCATCCTTTGCGCGAACCGTTAACGTCGCCTCCACACACGGCGGACTGAACCGACGAAACAGCCTCACTTTCATCATGTCCACGGCCGGGCCGCTGCCGACAATAATGCGATCGGCCGATATACCAGCGCACATGAAGACGCTCATCGGCCGGCCCTGGCCAATGAAAGAATAGCCGTGTGCCGGCCCTTTTCTTCAGAGTGAAGTGTGAAGTGCCCTACAGCGAGTAATTGAACAACACGGCCTCCGCCACAGCCGATTCGATCACGCCCTCTTCCAACATCGCGCCGACCGACTGCGACATCGTGCTCATGCCCTGCCTCAGGCCCGTCTGGAGAACGCTCCGCAGCATGTACGTGCCCCGGCGACGAATAATGTTCCGGACCGCGTCCGTGGTTACAAGCACCTCGCAGGCCACTCGCTTGCCCCCGTCCTTCATCGGCAGCAGCTCCTGATGAATGATGCCCTGAAGGCAATCGGCCAGCAGGTTGCGAATGTGGCCTTCCTCCTCCGTCGGGGAGTAGCTGACCAGCCGTTCGATGATCTTGTCGATGCTTATCACGTGAAGCGTCGAGATAACCAGTACGCCCGTCTCCGCCGCCGTCAGGGCAATGCGGATCGTCTCGTAGTCGCGCATTTCACCTATGGCGATCATGTCCGGGTCTTGACGAAGGGCCGCGCGAAGGCCCGCGCTAAACGATGCGGTGTCCTTACCTACCTCTCGCTGGCGTATAATGCTCTTGGCGTTCGTGTGAACCGCCTCGATCGGATCCTCGATTGTAATGATGTGCTTGTGCTGAGTCTGGTTGACTTCGTCGATCATGGCCGACATCGTGGTGGTCTTGCCCTGGCCCGTGCTGCCGGTAAGCAGAACCATGCCCTTGGTGCGGTGTGTCAGCTCCCTCACTATCGGCGGAAGTTTCAAATCGTCAAGTGTCCTCGGTGTCTCCGGCAACATCCTGATCACCGCGCCGACGCAGCCTTCGTTCATGCTTATGTTCACGCGGTATCGACCTTCCTCGTCACCCAGCATCAGGTCCAGGTCGTGCGTCTGCTCGAACGAGTCGATCTGCTCGGCGGTCAGCAGCGAATAGCACAACTGCTTGCACAACCCCGCCGGCAGAACGCCGTGACTGGCACGCTTCAACTGCTTGCCCACGCGGTACATCACCGGAGAGTCGGCGCAAAGGTGCACGTCGGATGCGTGTCTGTTCTTGCCGTCGCTGATGAACTTCTTGATCTGCTCGTGGATCATCTTGGCCCCTCACACCGCTTGCGGCTTTGCTCGTGCTCTTCCATAACCCAACTCACCGCACCAGCTCCGAGATGTTGGTAAACTCGCCCTTCAAAGCCGGGTACAGCCGGCGATACTGAGCGTATTGCCTTGCGTAGAAACGAGCCGCGACGCGGTTGGGTTTTATCGTTCGCACCACCTTGATAACGGCCCGGCAGGCGGCGGGGACCGACTCGTATTCCCCGGCGCCGACGGCGGCCAGGATGGCCGCACCGTAAGCAGGGCCTTCGGCCGCGTTGATCGTGACGCATGTGGCGTTATAAATGTCCGCCTGAAGCTGACGCCAGAACTCGCTCCGCGCCCCGCCCCCAGACAGCCGAACCTCACGCGTCTTCAGGCCGCGCTGCCGCAGCAGCGTCATTGCGTCGTTCATCGCGAACGTGGCGCCTTCCAGTACGCTGCGAATAAGCTCGTTACGGCCGGTCCGTTGCGTTATCCCCACCCAGCATGCCCGGGCGAACGGGTCGTTGTGAGGCGTGCGCTCCCCGGTCAGGTAAGGCAGCCAGAACAGCCCCTCGCAGCCGAGTGGGGCCTTGGCCGCCTTGGCGGTCAGCAGCTCGTAAGGATCGACGCCTCGTCGCTTGGCCTCGGCGACCTCGGCGTCCCCCAGCGTGTTTCGCAGCCACTGAAAGCTCCCGCCCGCCGCGAGGATGCAGCCGAATACGCAATACTCCCCGGCCACGCAGGAACAGAACGTCTGAACCCTGGAACCGGCCGGGTCGGTGACGTACTCGGGACTGTGAACGAAAACCACGCCGCTGGTGCCCATGGTGGCGCTCACCGCCCCGGCCGTGACTATACCGTTGCCGACCGCGCCGACCGGCTGGTCCCCGCCGCCGCCGACCACAATAGTACCCGCGGCCAAACCAAGCTTAGCCGCCGCCGATTTAGTTACCGTCCCCGTTATCTCATGGCTCTCGACCACCGCCGGCAAAATATCCTTGTCGATGTCGAACAACTCCAGCATCTTCTTCGACCAGGTGCGCTTCCTCTGATCGAGCATCATCGTCCCGGACATGTCGCTCACGTCGCCGACGTATTCGCCCGTCAGACGGTAACGTATGTAATCCTTCGGCAACAACATGTGGGCCAGCCGATCGTAGTTGCGCTTCTCGTGCTGGCGGACCCACAACAGCTTCGTCAGCGTGAAACTGGCCATGGCCACGTTCCCGCACAGTTGAATAACCTTCCCACGCCCGCCGGCCTTTCGCGTGATGAACTCGCACTGCTTGGCCGTGCGCTGGTCGTTCCATATTATGCTCGGTCGAATCACGGCACCGGCTTTGTCCAGGCACACAAGCCCGTGCATCTGACCCGAAAAGCCGACCGCTGAGATTTCCCTGCCGTCGATCTTCGCCCCGGCAATCACGCTTCTGGTGGCCTTGACCGTAGCACGCCACCACTGTTCGGGGTCCTGCTCGCTGTAGCCCGGCTTGGGGCTCTGCACACTGTGATCGCCGTTGGCCGTCGCCAGAACCTTGCCGTCGGCCGTCATCAGGAGCGTCTTCGTGCCGGTAGTGCCAACGTCGATGCCGAGGTAGTATGCCATCGCAAAAAACTCTCCTAGAAAGATCCTTCTTGACCACACGGACGTCGCAGAACGAATCGAACGACACGACTCGGCCGCGCCACCGAGGGCATTTGAACATTCGCCGCAGACGCGGTCAAGTCGTTAGAGTAGATGTCTTTCATGTCAATGGTTGTTCACGCGATTTTCATCTCTCGCCAGAGTTCATTTCTGGCAAGCATGCTATTGAGAATTACCAGTAATTTTCGCATCACGGCGATCAGAGCCACCAAGCCTGGCTTCCCTGCGGCACGCAAGCGTTTATAGAACGCTCGCAGAGGCGGATTGTAGCGGCTGGCTGAGACGGCGGCCATATAGAGGCCGGTGCGGACTTTCTTTCGGCCGGCTCGTGTCTTACGTCGTCCCTTCAACTGGCCGCTGTCCCGATTGATCGGTGCGACGCCCACCAGAGCGGCAATTTCCTGGCGATTGCAGCGTCCCAATTCCGGCAGTTCCACCGCCAGTATCATTGCGGTCGTCTCGCCAATCCCGGGCACCGTCTGCATCAATTTCACCCGGCCCTTGAAGTCTGGATCGTCGTTGATATGTTCTTGGATTTTCTTTTCGATCTCCGCCTGTTGTTTGTCCAACTGTTTTGCCAGAGGCTGGATTGACCGTTGCACTTCCTTGCTGCGAACGTGTTCACGGCGGCCAGCTTCCTGGGTTCGTATCTGGACGATTTGGTTTCGCCGGGTGACGAGTTCTCGCAATGTTTTCAGGGCCTTGCTCGTGGTTTCTTGCGGATGAGGTTGCATTCGCTTGGCATACTCGGCCAGCAGCGTGGCGTCGATCTTATCCGTTTTGGCCAACTGGCCGAACGATTCGGCAAACTTGCGAATCCACCGTGGATTCATCACGGCCAGGTCAATCTTGGCCTCGTGCAACGCATCGACCAGGTCCGCTTCATAATTACCGGTGGCCTCCATGACCACCATCGGGTACTCATGTTTGGCGATCCACCTGACGGCCTTGGTGATTTCGCCGCGTGTTGTTTTGAAGGTTCGATGCTCTCCCGTTTCGAGGACGACGGCATCGAACGAATGCTTTGCCAGATCGATGCCGATGTGAGTGTTGTGTTCGTTCATGCAGGGTTCCTTTCCATGCTTGTCATTCGAACTCATTGGGTTAGAATGGTTCTGGTAGATGTTCGGACTATTTCTCAGTCACGACGACGGTTCTGACTCTAGCTCGGCCTGCTTGTCGACCCGCATTTAACCGAACTCGTCGCCGCGGTCTCTGGCCACGGGGCCAGAGACCCGAATGAACACAGGTTCATTCTACTGAGAAATGGCGAAACCGTAAGATACAAGCACTTAACGCTTGACTGTAGCACCCCAGACCGGCTGCGGCGTCGGCCGGCGGCAGCTTGTATAGGAGCGCCAGGTTATGAAGTTTGAAAAGGTGTTTCAGACAGACAAGCTCTCCAAGCGCCAACGGGCTGAGCTCACTTTAAAACACCAGCCGGTTGACCGTGTGGCACTCTTCGAGCAGCTATCCTACAACCCGGGTGTCATCTCAATGTACACCGGTAAGACTTTCGATGGATTCACGTATACTATGGATGATATCTGTTTGGCCATTCGCCGATCGCTCGATATGTGCATGCCACCAAGACCGGTCGATTGCAGGGGCCGACGTACGACCGAGGACGGTTTTACCATCGAATCGCTGAATTGGCACGAGGCCATCGTTGGTCGGCCATTTGGAGACGAGAAAGGCGCGCGTGATTGGGTTTTGCAAAGAACCAAGCAGCTCCGGGAGTGTGGGTTCTCCCCCGCCCAATGTCTAGAAGACCATCGCAATCGCATGTCGGACCTGCAGCGAAAACTGAACGACACCGTTATTACGAATTTCTGCTACACGGGCATGATGTCACTTTATCACTCCATGGGCTTGGAGATATTCTCCTATTTCTACGCAGATTATCCCGAAGTCATGTGCGAGTTCATGAAAGAGAGCGTGGAACGGGAACTTCATCGCATCCACACGGTGGCTGACAGTGATGTGAACCCGGCTGTTATTTTTGGTGAGGAATTTGCCACGAAACAAGGCCTGCTGTTTGGCCCGGAGTTTTGCATGCTTCATCAATATGCACCCTTGAAGAAGCTGACGGAAGCGTGGCATGAACACGGCGTGGCGGTTATATTCGCCAGCGGCGGCAACTACAAGAAAGCTATCCCAGACATGATCGACTGCGGTGTTGATGGTTTTTATTGCTTGGAGCCAGCCTGCGGGATGGACATAGTCGAGTTGAAAAGCGCCTACCCGAATATGGTTTGGGCCGGAGGAGTTGACGGGGTTGATTTGATGGAACGCGGCACACCGGAACAAGTCAAAGCCGAAGTACGTCGGCACGTCTGCGAAACAAATGCTTTGCAAGCTGGTGGGATGTTCGTCGGTTCATCCAGCGAGATAAATCCCACCATAAAGCCGGAGAATTATCGGGCAATGGTGGAGGGGACGGGAGAGCTTCTAAACGCCGACTTTCAGCCCTAACGCGTCAGCGGCACCCGTCGTATGGCTGGATTAGGTGCCAGACCTATAAGACCGGATTGCCTTATTTCTTCCCGGCGGCTCGCTGCTGGCGGAAGAATTCAGTTAGCAGTTGGCCGCACTCACGTGCCAGGACCCCGCCGAGGACGTCGGGGCGGTGATTAAGGCGATTATCCTCGAAGATGGTGTACACTGACTGCACGGCCCCGGCCTTTGGGTCGGCGGCGCCGTAGATGAGTTTTTCGACGCGGGCCAGCACGATCGCGCCGACACACATGACGCAAGGCTCCAAGGTAACGTACAGTTGGCAGTTTTCCAGTCGCCAATCCCCTATTGCCAATGCAGCGGCTCGAATGGCGAGCAGCTCGGCGTGGGCGACCGGATCTCCGTCGGCTAGGCGACGATTTCCCGCTGCCGCCAGCACCTGCCGATCCCTGACGATCACGGCCCCGACTGGCACGCTGCCGGTTTTTTGGGTGGCCTGCGCCTGGGCCAGGGCCAAGCGCATAAACCGTTCGTGGTCCTTCGCGTCGCTTATTTCCATCGGAGGAGGCCTCTTTGGGGCACTGCGATGGGCGATGCAGATTCCTTTTGCATGACTAAGCGGTCACATGCCTGTTATTGGTTCTGCAACACCTCTATCATAGCGTTGATATTTTCGGGTTTGGCGTCACCGGGTATACCGTGGGCCGGGGCGGCGATGTAGCCGCCGGATTCGCCAATCTTATCCAGCAGGCGTCTCACCTCGTCTTTCACTTGGGCCGGTGTGCCATATGGGAGCGTTTTCTGAGTGCTTATGCCGCCGTAGAAGCTAAGTTCGTTGCCGAACTGCTGCTTGGCGGCGTAGACGTCCATCACTTCGGGCTGGAAGGGATTGAACACGTCCAGGCCGGCTTCGATCAACTCGGGAAATAACTCCTGAACTTTTCCGCAGGAATGGATCATAACGAATTTGCCCTTGGCCTTTGCGAGCCGGTACATTTGCGTTATTCGGGGCTTGATGAACTCTCGCCACAGTTTTGGCCCCATCAGGAGGCCCCTCTGCTGCCCCCAGTCGTCGCCGAAGAGCATCGCGTCGATGTCATAGCTGCAAAATCGCTCGATAATCCTAAGGTTGAACGCGAGTTGGCGATCGAGCAACTCGTGCACGAATTTGGGGTTGGCCATCATGTCCATCAGGATGTTTTCCATGCCCCTGAGGGTCCAAGCCCGTTCAAATAGACTGAAGCCGTGGTTTATGACCACGAATTGGTTCTTGTTTGCGTTGATGAATTCCCCCAAGCCTTCGTAGCGCAGGGGGTTATCGGGGTCGGGAAAGACATATTCATCCAACGTTTCGGGTGAAACCTGCTGGTTGCAGATCGTGCCGATATCCACGTTTTCCGAGCAGTCGTACCGGACGCCGAACTCGTCTTCCCAGATATTCTCGGCGACCTGCCTGTATCCGACTTTCCTGCGAAGGGATATCATGGCGAATGCGTTGTTCAGTTTTTCTTGGAAATTGGGGTCGTTGAGATACCGGGCCATATTGTTACGGGCATCCGACGTAAACTCGATGTTATACGGAATCTTGTCCGGCTGACTGTGTCTGAGGGAAGTCAATACGCGTTTTTTATTGGTCATGTTGGTCTCCAAAGCAAATCCTATTGGTAAAGAGCCTTCGGTTGCTATGCATCTAATGAAACGTATAAGTTAGCCGGGATTTCCCGAATCTAACTCACCGGCGACCGTCTCGCCTCATCTTAGACCATAATGGTGTGTGGGAAACGCTTCTGCAAGCAATAATCTTGTGCGCAAAGACTGTGGAAAGTGCAAAGGTTTCTGGACAAGATGAAAACGCAACTGCAGGAGGCCGGGGGTTCGGAAGGGCGTTTCAGACCGGTCGACAGGGGCTTTTATTTGGCATTCACCTGTCAGCGTTGCGGCAAGCATCGCTAATTCCGTATTAAAAGCCTATCCCGGTAGGCCCTATTTTGCCGATGACTCCTGAGGCACATGGAAGTGCCGCAGGAGATCAAGGATGACCAGGAAGAAGACCTAACGCAAGGTGGCGTACCAGGACAAGTGGCGAATCCCGGATGCCCTGTGGGAGAAGAT
>JABMQG010000078.1 GCA_013203365.1 Planctomycetota bacterium
CTATCGGCAATGCGTCCCACACCCAGTTCCCAACTCCCAGCGCAAAACCGCCGCCGACGACGCAATGCTCGAGGATATTGCGGGTATACGTCCGAACGGACCGGGCATCTTTCCGGGTAATGAAATCGACATCCACACCACCAAGCAAAGCCACACGTTTGCCCCAGCGATCTTTGCTGATGGCTATCGGCTGAACGGCATCCTGGGTCGAATGATGTGCGTCGATACCGGCCGAGTCGATCAGGTCGCCCATAATCGATTCGATCTGGCCGCAGGAATGCATAATCGCCAGTTTGCCGTGGCGATGGGCTATGTCTGCTATCTTCTTATGCCACGGGAAGAACAGTTCCCGTAGGTCGTTCGGACTGATGAACGTGCCGGTCCCATGGCCCATGTCATCGCCAAAGGCGATCGCCCCGAACCGCGAGAACTGGCAGAAAAGGCGGGTGACCTCCTCGTAATAAACTCCTAGCTTATCGACGACAGCCTTTACAAGGTCACGCTGATCGTAAAGCATCGTGCACATCGGCACGAAGCCCAGCAGATCGTGCGTCTCCTGGAACGGATAGGTGAACGTGAACATCGCCATGTTGTCAGGCAAGTTCCGCTCGTACCATTCGGTCACGGAGAAGTCGATCTCCTCGATCGTCGGCCAGTGGTACGATTCGAAATCCGCCCACGACCGGATCGGACCCACAGGCGGCCGGGGGGTGGGGACGGTTATTCCAACGTTGGGCAAAATACGAAGGAACTCCAGCCCGACAAACTGGTTGATCCTAATTTCACGCCGCAACGCGAAATGCTCGTCTGATTCGTCCAGGCCGGCACACAGATTGAAACGCTCACACAATGCTTGCTTAATGCCCGGCTCCAAGCCGTGCTCGTATTGGAAAACTCGCCGTGGCGTGCCCTCACGCCTAATGTTGGCTATCGCACCGGGCAGGTCCAGCGCGACTGGTTTGTGAAGCATAATACTATCTACCTCCCTTTATACAGGTTTTTCAAGATAAGCTCTTGCCCACAATCATCTCGGGCCTCGCCGCCGCTTATATCTTGATAGCTGTCCTCCGACAAGGCTTTTTCGGGCCGCAATAATACTTTAACTCCGCCTGCCGGCAGATGTCCTGATGCCGATAGCGGGCCGTGATCGGCTCCATCGCCGATGGTCAATCGGCTGGGCAGTGGACGCTGCCGTTGCGCAGCAAGGTGTGATTGAGCATCCCCGAATCAATTGAGGCAAAACAGCGATGATTGGTTGAAAGGCACCGGGTGCGGTGAGGGGGTTCTCACCGCACCCGGTCAGGATGTCTGTTGCCGTTACTGTTATGAACCGGTCAACGCAATTTCGCGGAACCTAAGGGTTCCCGTAGCGTCAACCAAACCAAAGAAGAACGCCACTCGCTTGGCGCCGGTAGGCGCTGTCACGGTGGTAGCACTTTGCGACGAGAAGGCAAAGCTTCCACTCTCGTCCAAGGTACCCTTCCAGATTCCCAGGTCGTTGTAGCCCCAGACATAATCGCGTTTGATATTCTGGCCGGTGTCGTCCGTCCATAATGCGAAGACAACCGGGCCGGCCCTGTTGCTGGAACCGTGAACGACGGTGTTCATCATGGCGTCGAACGCGATGGCGTACTGCGTGCCGGCCTTGGTCGGCATGGTCGGCGTCCACCAACCGTCACCCAATCCGTTCATCTTGGCCGCCTGAACGCCCTTGACGCTGATACCCCATTCATTCGGGTCTCCAGTGGGATCACCGTTGTTGGGATCGAGATCCATATCCACCTGCCCGTAGACCTGCGAGCCATGCACTGCCCAGAGACTCGGCAGGCAGGGATAGGACGAGTGGATTATACCACCGGTTGCACTCCACGGACCTTCATCGCCCGCACCGAAGGAGAGGTGGTCGCCATGTCCCTGCCGGAAGAAATACGGCCGAACGTAGTACCCGCCGGCCCCTGATGGCGCGACTCGCTTCAGGTCGGGGTTGGCCATCATAGGAAACAGGCCGGTGTTAGCCGTGGAATACGGCATGCGGAACGTAACGTACTTCACGTCGTTGGGGTCGATCGCCGCCTGCGTGGCCTGATACTCCTGGTCGGTGTTGGTTTGAATATCACCGATGGTGGTGTAGTTGGTTCCACCCCAATTCATCAGGGTTCCGGCGGCCCTGTAGTGGTTGCGATCGAACAGCACCGGATGCCCGTCGCCAACTCCAGTGGGGGTATCGGTGGAGACGTCGACAGCGCCGCTGTCGAGCCAGTTTCCTTCGCACAGCGCCCCGTGCATGGCGCCATACTTCGCTTCGTGCATGAAGCAGATACCGATGAAGCCGACGTCGTAGATGTAGTTCTCCGCTATGTTGTTCAACATGTTGTTACGTATACCTATGCCGACGTGGGAGCCGGTAATGGTGTTATACATGCACAAGTTGCCGTTGGCGCCCAGCTCCAGATAGATTCCGTAGCCTGACTGCTGGTCTAGAATTGTGTTGCCGTAAATGGCGTTTTGCACGCCGCCGGTGTCCAGCCACAGGCCCGCTGTGGAGTTGGGATCCGATTCGGCGATCACGTTGTTTCGGACAGTTGAGTAAGTGGTTCCGTTCGACTTGACCAACCCGTAGAAGTTGCCCCAGTAGATACCCGGCCGCTCGCATCCGCCGAGTACGAAGTTGTCCTCAATCACGAACGATTCACCCATCCAGAAGATAGCCTGGTTGAGTGCGTCGAGAACCGTACACCGACGGATGATGTTGTTTTTCCCACGCATGTCTAGCCCGATCGTGCCGCCCGGACTTGTAATAAGGCAGTCCTCGACGACTGAATCGTTGGTGTAGGCCACAAGCCCCACGCGCGGCCGCCGGAA